>NZ_JBJZOJ010000003.1:0-215018 GCF_047200655.1 Streptomyces sp. MS06 | reverse complement strand
CGACTGCCGATGAGCCCGCGGGCCGCCGCACCCGGTGGCCGGTTCGCGACCGCGCCGCCCACACGGTGACCCGTGGAGAGCCGGCGGTGAGCCCCACCTCACCGCCGGCTCTCGCCGTCCGGCAACCCGCAGCGCAACGGCCGGTCCCGCGAGCACCGGCGGGTCCCGCGAGCGCCCGTGGGACTCCCGGCCTCCTCGCCCCGCCGGCCCCGGCACCCGAATCCGGTACCGGGATCCGCACCGCAGTGCGAGAGTGTGCCGATGGATCAAGCCTGGGAAGACCGCGCCGCCGCCGCATGGGCCCGCTTCGACGACTACCCCGAGGACGAGGCGGCCGCGTTCCGCGCGGTGATCGACGCGCTCGTGGCGGAACTGCCCGAGGACAGCCCGCTCGGCCCCTTCGAGCAGGCCTGCGCCTGGGACTCGACCGGCCACTCGGACAAGGCCGTGCCGCTGTACCGGGAGGCGCTGGCCCGCGGGTTGGCCGGCTACCGCGGCAGGCGTGCCCGGATCCAGCTGTCCAGCTCGCTCAGGAACATCGGGCGGGCGGAGGAGGGCGTCGCCCTGCTGACGCCCGAACTGGACGGCCCGTCCGACGAACTGGACGACGCGGTGCGCGCCTGCCTGGCGCTGTGCCTGTCCAGCCTGGGGCGCGACCGGGAGGGCCTGTCGCTGGTGCTCGGCGCGCTGGCGCCCCACCTGCCCCGGTACCAGCGGTCGATGGCGAACTACGCCCGGCAGCTGGTCGAGCCGGAGGG
Organism: Streptomyces sp. MS06; assembly: GCF_047200655.1. Lineage (NCBI taxonomy): Bacteria > Bacillati > Actinomycetota > Actinomycetes > Kitasatosporales > Streptomycetaceae > Streptomyces > Streptomyces sp. MS06. The sequence goes on along the minus strand of NZ_JBJZOJ010000003.1, from coordinate 214,260 downwards.
CTGAGCGGGAGGGCGACCGCCCTCGAGGGCGGTGACCTCAGGAGAGTTCGCTCGTTCTGCTGAACGTGCAGTCACAGGATGTCGCCCCGCGCCCCCCGGCCTCCGCGGCCGGTCCCGTCGTCGACGTCGAGCAGGCCGAGGCCGCGCTCGTCGAGCACTACCCGCGACTGGTCCGGCTCGCCTACCTGGTGCTGCCGCCGGGCCCGGGGCGCGGCAGGCGGGTGATGACCGCGCACGCACTGGTCCAGCGGGCCCTGCCCCGGGGCCGGGCTTCGACCCCCGCGATTCCGGCCCAGTCGGCCGGACAGAACGACGACCCCGGCTACGCCCTGGTGCGCCTCCAGGTGGTGCGGGCGGCGCTGGAGGCCGGACTGCCGCTGCGCCGCCGGGCCTGGCCGCGCCGGGCCCAACTGCCGTCGGCGCTGCCCCGGGTGTGGGGCCTGAAGCTGTTCCCGCACTCGGGAGGCGCGGACGAACCGGCCCTGGAGCAGGAGCTGTCGGCCCTGACCGGACCGGCTCGCGCCGCCTACGTGCTGCGCGGGCTGGACGGGCTGGGGGACGCCGAGGTGCGCAGGGTCCTCACCGCCGCCGGGGTCGCCGACCCGGCGGCGGCGCTGCGTGAGGCGGACGGCGTCCCGGAGCGTCACCGGCTGCTGCAGTCCGCCGAATTCGACGCCTGCGCACTGCAGGCGAGGCCCACCGATCTGCTGCGCCGGCGCCAGCACACACGGGCGGCACTGGCCGCGGCGGCGGCTCTCGCGGTGTGCGGGGCGCTGGTCGCGCTGCCGGGTGGCGGCTGGGGCCGGGACGGCGCGGCCGCGCCGGTGTACGCGCAGAACCCGGCCGCCGAGGCCGCCCTGGACCCCGGGAAGCTGGTCCGGGTGGGTCCGGCCGCCTGGAAGTCCGCGACCCGCACCGGGTTCGCGGTGTGGCCGGCGCGCGGTGACCGCCTCGGCGACACGGCCCTGCTGCGGCGCGCGCTCGCGGTCTGGGCGCGCCCGGGCGAGAAGGTGCGCGTCTCGGTGACCCCGGGGACCGCAGCCGGCGGCCCGCCCGGCCCGCCCCAGCTGCTGTACGCGGGCACGGTGGACAACGCGCGCGTGGTCATCCTCTACGACGGTCTGCGCATCGCCCGGTACGCGGAGCCCAAGGAGAGCACCGCGGGTGCCGTGCTCGACCTGGCGCGGGTCGACGGGGCGACGGGTGCCGGGGCGGCCGCGGTCGTCCTGGGCCGCTCCGACGGCAACGTCCGCTATCTGACCGCGCCGTGGGTGAAGAGGACGGCGGAGCGGGACCTGCTGGAGCCGGACTCCGGGGCGATGGACCTGACGGTGACCGACGGGATCACCGCCCCGCTGGCGGGCCCGGCGGCCGGCGGGGCCTGCACGTCCTGGAACGTGCTCCAGGTGACCGACTCCTCGGGCACGCACCTGCTGTCCGACCTGGGGGAGCTGGTGCCGGCCCGGCTGACCGCGGGGAGCCCCGGGGACCCCCGGGAGGTGGCCGGGTCCCGGGCCCTGCACGACTGGGCCCCGTACGCCTGCTCGCTGGGCGCCGTGCGCGCGCGGGGGGTGCGGTCGGTGAACGCCTGGCGGTTCGCCGAGCAGCCGCTTCCCGGGGGTGCGGGGACGGCCGACTGGGTGTGCACCCGTGCCGAGACCTGGCGGGGTGACGGGACGCGTGCACTGGCGCAGATCCGTACGCCGGGCGGGCGGTTCGCGTCGATCGCGGCCAAGGCGGACGACGCGCCGGCCTGCGGGCCGCGTGATCCGCACGCGCTGGCCGGGGTGCTGTGGAAGGCGAAGTCGGGATCCTGGTACCTGCTCGCGGCCGGTGACGGGGACACGGCGTCGATCCGTGCCACGGGCGGGGTCGAGGCCACCGCCTCGGGTCACCTGCTGTCCGCCCGGGCGAAGCAGGGCGCGCAGGCCGAGCTGGCGGGCACGCTGAAGGACGGGCGGTCGGTGCAGGGACTGCACTGAACGGACGGGCGGTCGATGCGGGGACCGCACTGAACGGACGGGCGGTCGATGCGGGGACTACGCCGGGCGGCCACCGGCACGAAGGGGTTCCCCCGACGCGTACCCGTCAGTATATTGACGCCATGTCTAACAAGCAGGCCGCTCGGGCGCCCCAGCCGGTCGATGCCGAGCGGACGCCGCTCACGGCGCGCAAGGTGTCCTTCTCCTGGGAGGACACCCCGCTCCACTGGGTGCCGGACGATCCCTTCACCACGCACACCATCAACGTGCTGCACCTGCTGCTGCCCGCAGGTGAGCGGTGGTTCGTGCACGTCTACAAGCAGGTGCTGCCCCTGATCCGGGACGAGCGGCTGCGCGAGGACGTCATCGGGTTCATCGGCCAGGAGGCCATGCACTCCCAGGCCCACGACGAGGTCCTGCCGCACCTGAGGGAGCAGGGGCTCGACCCGACGCCCTACACCGCCCAGGTCGACTGGATGTTCGAGAAGATGCTCGGGGACCGCACTCCCCCGCTGCTCGGCAGGCGGATGCGGCGCTGGTGGCTGCTGGAGCGCGTCGCGCTGATCGCGGCGATCGAGCACTACACCGCCTTCCTCGGCGACTGGGTGCTCAACGCCGGGGAGCTGGACCGGCGCGGCGCCGACCCCACCATGCTGGACCTGCTGCGCTGGCACGGCGCCGAGGAGGTCGAGCACCGGTCCGTCGCCTTCGACCTGTTCACCCACCTCGACGGCGGCTACCGGCGCCGCGCCCGGACCTGGGCGACGGCGTTCACCGCCCTGGTGTTCCTGTGGCAGCGGGGGATCCGCTTCTTCATGGCGAACGACCCGACGGTCCGGCACGGCAGGGCCACCTTCCGGGACTTCCACCGGCGCGGGCGGCGCGGCCTGCTGCCCTCCACCTCAGCGGTGCTGCGGTCCGCGCCGCGCTACCTCAGCCGCGCCTACCACCCCTCGCAGGAGGGCTCGACCGCCCAGGCCGTCGCCTATCTCGCCGCCTCCCCCGCGGCGCGCGCCGCGGAGCGGAGGGCCGGCTGATGCCCGCGCCGGGACTGCGTACCGTGGCCGCCGCCGCGGGTGCGGCGCTGCTCGCCCGGCGGGCGCTGCGCCGCCGGATCCAGGCCGCCCCGCTGTGGCCGATGCCCGCACTGGCGGAGCCGATCTCCGGGCGCCCCCGGTCGCGTGCGCCGCGGCTGCTGGTGACCGCGCACGAGGAGATCGCCGACGGTGTCGTCCGGGTCCGGCTGGAGGGGCACGGCCTGCCCCGCTGGGAGCCGGGCGCCCACCTGGACGTAGTGCTCCCCTCCGGACTGGTGCGGCAGTACTCGCTGTGCGGCGACCCCGAGGACGGCTCCTCGTACACCTTCGCCGCCCGGCTGGTCGAGGACGGCCGCGGCGGCTCGCGCGAGGTGCACGAGCGGCTGCGGGAGGGCACGGAGGTGCGGGTGCGCGGCCCGCGCAACCGGTTCCCGCTCGTCGGGGCCGCGTCGTACGCGTTCGTCGCCGGGGGCATCGGCGTCACACCGCTGCTGCCGATGGTGCGCGCGCTCACCGGGCGGGGCGCGGAGTGGCGGCTGCTGTACGGCGGCCGCACCCGGGCCTCGATGCCTTTCCTGGAGGAGCTGGAGAAGCTGGACGGGGGGCGGGGCCGGGTCACCGTCGCCGCCGAGGACGCGGTGGGCCGACCGGATCTGGACACCTGGCTGGCCGGGGTGCCGGAGGGCGCCGCGGTGTACTGCTGCGGTCCCGAGGGGCTGATGGCGGCCGTGGAGGAGCGGGTGCCCGGGGTGCGGACCGAGCGGTTCGCGCCACGGGCCGCGGCCGGCGGGGACGGCGCCTTCGAGGTCGAGCTGCGGCGCAGCGCCCGGACGGTGACGGTGCCGGCGGACTCGACCGTGCTGGACGCGGTGCGCGCCGAACTGCCCGACACGGCCTACTCCTGCGCGCAGGGTTTCTGCGGAACCTGCCAGCAGCGGGTGCTGGAGGGCGAGGTGGACCACCGCGACGAGCTGCTGACGGACGCGGAACGCGCGGACTCGATGCTGATCTGCGTGTCCCGGGCGCGCGGGGACCGGCTGGTGCTCGACATGTGAGGGAACGGTGCGAACACCGTGGGCGGCCCGACAGGTTCACGGCCGGAATCGATCGGTAAGGTGTTCGCATGAGTACCGGGGTTCGCCGCAGAATGGGAGTCGACGAGCGACGGCAGCAGTTGATCGGCGTCGCCCTCGAACTGTTCAGCCGCCGCTCCCCCGACGAGGTCTCCATCGACGAGATAGCCTCCGCCGCGGGGATCTCGCGGCCGCTGGTCTACCACTACTTCCCCGGCAAACTCAGCCTGTACGAGGCGGCGTTGCAGCGCGCCTCGGACGACCTGGCGGCCCGGTTCAGCGAACCGCACGAGGGTCCGCTGGGGGCGCGGCTGCTCCGGGTGATGCGCCGCTTCTTCGACTTCGTGGACGAGCACGGGCCCGGCTTCTCGGCCCTGATGCGCGGCGGTCCCGCGGTGGGCTCCTCGACCACGAACGCGCTCATCGACTCGGTGCGGCAGGCCGCCTACGAGCAGATCCTGGCGCATCTGGGCGTGTCGGAGGCGCCCGCGCGGCTGGAACTGGTCGTCCGGTCCTGGATCTCGCTGGCCGAGTCGACCGCGCTGATCTGGCTGGACGGGCGGCGCATCCCGCGCGAGGAGCTGGAGGTGCAGCTGGTGCGCGACTTCGCCGCGCTGGCCGCGGTCAGTGCCGCCTACGACGAGGAGATGGCCGGGGTGCTGCGCCGGATGGCCGAGAACGAGCCGGCCGACGGCCCCTTCGCGGAGCTCGCCGGCCGGCTGCTGTCCCTGGCGCCCTGAGCGGGCCTCCTTCCCGAACGGGCGCTCGGACTAGCGCTCGAACTTCCGGTACGACGCGTCGAGGTCGCGGACCTCGGCGGAGGCGTGCAGCACGAAGTCCCCTTCCGGCGTGCAGTCGCGCAGCAGTTCCAGCGTCGCCTCCGCCAGCCGTGCCTTGGCCTCCTCGCTCCGACCGGCGAGGAGCCCGATCGTCACATGGACGACGATGTGCTCCTCGCCGTCGGAGTCCGGCAAGCCGACCAGGGTGCCCTCGCTGGCCCGGAACTGCGTCTTGCAGGTCTCCGACTTCGCTCCCGCGATCTCGACGGCCGCCTCGTGCAGTGCGTGGGCGAAGCTCCCGGCGTCGAAGCCGGAGTCCAGCAACTCGTCGGTGTAGTCGACGGTGATCTGCGGCATGAGCACTCCTGTTCTACGGCTGCGGAGGCCTCACCCTAGTCCGCCGCCCGGGTGAACACGGCGACGGTCCGTGCCGGGACGGTGAAGGTGCCCGAACCGGCCGCGTAGGAGGAGGTCTTCACCACCGGGTCCGCGCCGCAGGCTTGTACCGGGTGCAGCCGGTACCGGCTGCCGGCGAGGGCGGCGACGCGCTGCTCCTGCTGCTGCGGGGTGGCGTTGAAGACGACGACCAGGTCTCCCAGGCGCATGGTGATCACGCCGGGCGTCTCGTCCTTCCCCGACAGCGGGAAGGACAGCCGATCCTGCACCTGCCCGGCCGTGCCGAGGGAGAACGCGCCTTCCGTGGTGCGGATCCTCAGCAGGTCGCGGTAGGCGGCCGAGGTGGCGTCGATCTGCGGGCAGCCGACCCGGACCGAGTCCAGCAGCGGCTTGGCGTAGTCCCACTTGGACCGGTTGTCCGCGGCCATCGGCAGTCCGCGTCCGAAGCCGTTGCCGTCGGCGCAGTTCCAGTGGATGGCGTTGAACCAGTCGCCGCTGTCGAAGGAGTTGCGGTCCAGAGACTTCGAGCGCAGCAGGTCGGTGCCCGCCTGCGACAGGGACGGTCCCTGCGACAGGGCGGCCGTGGCCATCGCCAGTACCTGCATGCGGGCCCGGTCGGCGGGGCTCGTCGACACCGGCAGCTTGTAGGTGAGGGCGTCGAACAGGGACTCGTTGTCGTGCGCGTCGGCGTAGGCGAGGGCGTCGCCGGGGGCGTCCGCGTAGCCCGCCGGGGAGCCGTTGTAGTCGATCTCGGCGCCGGTGACCTCCTTGCCGTCGCTGTCGGTGAAGCGGTACTTCGCCAGGTTGCCGGTCAGCCCCACCTTGATGAGGTCCTGGTAGTGCAGCAGGCGGGCCTTCTGCTCGGCGCGCGTGCCGTTGGCGGTGGAGCCGTTGGGGTCGGTGTAGAGGCCGGAGGCGAAGCCCTGGATGCCGGGGTCGGCGTCGAAGGGACTGCCGCCGCGCACCGCGTCGCGGGCGCGGTCGGAGAAGGTCGCGATGCCGGTGCCGGCCATGTTCTTCTGGGTGGCCTGCACGAAGCGGGCGTCGTTGGCGACCTCGCCGAAGTTCCAGCCCTCCCCGTAGAGGATGATCTTCTTGCCGTCGACGCCGTCCTTCTCCGGGGTGAGCGCGTCGAGTGCCTTGCGGACGGCGAGGATGTTGGCCTTGGGGTGGTGGCCCATGAGGTCGAAGCGGAAGCCGTCGACCTTGTACTCCTTGGCCCAGGTGACGATCGAGTCGACGACCAGCTTGCCCATCATCGCGTTCTCCGGCGCGGTGTTGGCGCAGCAGGTGCTGTTGGCGACCGAGCCGTCGGCCAGCAGGCGCTGGTAGTAGCCCGGTACGACCTGGTCGAGCACGCTGGTGTCCGCCTCACCGGCGGCCGCGGTGTGGTTGTAGACCACGTCCATGACGACCCGGAGGCCGTCGCCGTTGAGCGCCTGGACCATCCTGCGGAACTCGACGGTGCGGGCGGTGCCGTCCGGGTCGGTGGCGTAGGAGCCCTCCGGGACCGTGTAGTGGTACGGGTCGTAGCCCCAGTTGTAGGCGTCCTTCGCGGCGACGTCGGCCACGCACTGCTGCTGCCGGTCGGAGTCGGCGGCGTAGGAGGCGAGGTCGCAGTCGGTGCGTTCCTGGTCGGCCTTCTTCTCGGGGATGGTGGCGATGTCGAACGCCGGGAGCAGGTGGACGTAGGAGGTGCCGGCCGCGGCCAGTTCGCGCAGGTGCCGGGAGCCGTCGCTGTTCTTGTCGGTGAAGGCCAGGTAGGTGCCCGGGTGCTTCGAGGTCGGGTCCGCCGCGGAGAAGTCGCGGATGTGCAGTTCCTGGATCTCGGCGTCCTTCAGCGGCACCGCCTTCGGCTTGGCCAGGTTCTTCCAGCCCTTCGGCGCGAGGGACCGGTCGTCGAGGTCGACGACGAGGCTGCGCTTGGAGTCGGCGGTGAGGGCGAGGGAGTAGGGGTCGGTGACCCTGTTGGTGACGATCTTGCGGACGCTGGGCGCCCACACCTTCACCACGTACCGGTAGGGCTTGTTCCTCCAGGAGGCCGGCCCGGTGACGGACCAGACCCCGGTGGCGGCGTCGCGGTGCATGCCGACGGTGCGGCGGCCGATCTCCAGGCGTACCGACTGCGCGGTGGGCGCCCAGACGGAGAGGGTGGGACGGCGGTGGTGGAAGACCGGGCCGAGCTGCGCCTCGGTGGCGCCGGGGTACAGGTCGTCCAGCACGCCGGCGATCTGCACGCCGGTCGCGGTCAGCACGGCGCCGTTGGCGGCGAGCTGGGTGGCGACGAGCTGGCCGCGCAGCGCCTGGCGGACGCGGTCGCGGTCCCGGGGGTCGACGGACCAGGCGGTGTAGTCCTTCAGGTGCGGGAACTTCGCCTTCTGCGCGTCGGTGAGCGAGGTCTTCGTCAGCCGCAGCCAGCGTTCGTCGTCACTGCTCAGCACGCCGTCCTCGGCGGTGATGGAGCCGTCGTGGGAGTAGCGCAGCTGGGTGGAGGCGGCGCCGTCGGCGCCGTTGAGGGCGACGGTGTCCCGGTCGATCCAGATCGCCTTGGAGGTGGTCAGGTCGACCGCGGCGGCGGAGCCCGCGGGCTGCGGCAGCAGGTACTCCTCCTGGCCGCTCAACAGCCACACCTCGTGCCCGTCGGCGGTGAGGTCGAGGGACTGGTCGGTGGGCAGGTCCTTCTCGTCGCCCTTGTGGACGATGTAGCTGAGACTGGTGGCACCGTCGCTGAGCGGCACCTCGAAAACCGCGCCATAGGAGTCGATCCTGACCGGCTGCAGCGGGTTCGACCAGTCGGTGGGCCGGGCGGCGCCGGTCCACACGTGCAGGCCCCAGCCGGTGTAGTCGCCGTCGGCGCGGTGGTAGTGCAGGACCGCCTTGCCGGGGTCCGGGGCGGGATAGGCGGGCCTCTGGGTCAGCACGTCGGGCTTGCCCTGCTCGATCCACACCTCACCGGTCCGGGTGACGTCGATGGTGCGGTCGGCGGAGACGTCCTTGTTGCCGTCGTGGTCGATGACGAGGAAGCCCACGCTGGAGGCGCCCGGCTTGAGCTTGACGTAGGCGAAGGCGCCGTAGGCGTCGCGGCCGGTGAAGGGGTGGCTGGCGGGCCAGGTGGTGGACTCGCCGTCGGCGAGGTCGCCCCAGGCGTACAGGCCCCAGTCGGCGTAGTCGCCGTCGGTGCGCTTGTAGTGCACGACCGCGTAGTCGCGGGAGGAGGCGGTGGGGACCTCGGGCGCGGGCGGGGTGCCGGTGGTGCCGGCCGCCAGGGCGCTCGCGGTGTGCCCGGCGGAGTCGGTGACGACGGCCTTGTAGCGCAGCGCGGTGCCGGCCGGCACGTCCGCGCCGATGGTCTGGGTGACCTTGTAGGGGGCGTGGTCGGCGGAGCCGAGCACGCGCCACTTCGCGTTGCCGACCTGCGCGGCGAAGACGACCCGGTCGAGCTGTCCGCCGCCCGTGACGTCGGCGGAGAGCGTGACGGTGCCGGTGGCGCCGGCGTCGGGGGCGTGCAGGGTGACGGTCGGGGCGGTCGCGGGCCGGGCGAGCGGGCCGGCGGCCTTCAGGACGATCGCGGACTCGGCCGGCACGGTGACGGTGGTCTTCCCGCCGGCGTCGGAGGTGACGGTGGCGTCGGTGCCGTGGATGCCGGTGTAGGCCATGTCCGCGGAGCCGGCGGCGAACGTCGCGGTCCTGGCCTGGCCGGCGTTGTTCAGGGCGACGACGTACTCGGTGCCGGTGCGGGCGTCGGTGCGGGAGAAGGCGTACACGCCGGGACCGTCGTCGGCGTAGCGCTCGGTCTGCACGCCGTCGGTCAGGGCGGGGTTGGCGCGGCGCAGCCGGGCGAGGTCGCTGATCTGCCGGTAGAGGGGTGCGGCGGTGTCGTAGGAGTCGCTCGCGTGGGTGCGGTCGGTGCCGATCTCGTCGTCGTCGAGGTAGTCGGCGACCTTCGAGGCGAACATCGTCTGGCGGGCGTCCTTGTCGCCGCCGGAGCCGGTGAAGCCCTGCTCGTCGCCGTAGTAGACGACCGGGTTGCCGCGGCTGAGGAACATCAGCTCGTTGGCGAACTCGTCCTTCTTCAGCAGCTCGGCGTCGGTGGCCTTCGGGTTGTCCTGCTTCAGGAAGTACCCGATGCGGCCCATGTCGTGGTTACCGAGGAAGGTGACCTGCTCGTAGGCGTTGGCCTTGTCGGTCGTGTACTTGTAGTCGTCGCCGAAGACGGCCGCGAGCTTGGCGGCGCTGCCGCCCTGGGAGGCGTACTCCCTGGCCGCCTCCTGGAAGGGGAAGTCGAGGGTGGCGTCCAGGCGTCCCCGGGTGACGTACGGGGACGTGATCGAGGTGTCGGCGGAGTACACCTCGCCGAACATGAAGAAGTTCCTGCGGCCGTGCCGTGCGGCGTACTTGTCCAGCGCGGTGGCCCACTGGGTCCAGAACGGCATGTCCACGTGCTTGACGGTGTCGATGCGGAAGCCGTCGACGTCGAAGTCCCGCACCCAGCGCTGGTAGATCTTCTCCATGCCCTTGACGACCTCGGGACGCTCGGTCCACAGGTCGTCGAGGCCGGAGAAGTCGCCGTAGGTGGCCGATTCGCCGGCGTAGGTGGAGTCGCCCCGGTTGTGGTACATCGTCGGGTCGTTGAGCCAGGCCGGGACCTTGCTGTCGCTGGTGACCGTCGGAGTGCGGGGGAAGGAGTCGGCGTCGACGGCGGGGAAGCGGTGCCGGCCGTCGGCGTAGTCGGCGTCGTCGAAGGGCCTGCCGTCCTTCGTCAGGTACGGGAAGGCGCCCTTGGAGAGGTAGTCGTAGGACTTCTCCCGGTAGTCGACGAGGTCGGCGGTGTGGTTGGTGATGACGTCGAAGAAGACCTTCATGCCCTTGGCGTGCGCCTTGGAGATGAGGGTCTTCAGGTCCTTGTTGGTGCCGAAGTGCGGGTCGACCTGGGTGAAGTCGGTGATCCAGTAGCCGTGGTAGCCGGCCGAGGCGTCCGCTCCGGTGCCCTGCACGGGGCGGTTCTTGAAGATGGGCGCCATCCAGATCGCGGTGGTGCCCAGGCCCTTGATGTAGTCGAGCCTGTCGGTCAGCCCCTTGAGGTCGCCGCCCTGGTAGAAGCCCTTGTCGGTGGGGTCGTAGCCGGTGCTGAGGCGGGAACCGGTGAGCCCGCCGCGGTTGTTGGACGGGTCGCCGTCGGCGAAGCGGTCCGGCATGACGAAGTAGAACTGCTCACGCGTGTCGTCGTGCCGGGCGGGCTGGGCGGCCAGCCTGGCGTCCGACGGAGGCGGGGGCGGGGAGGCCGCCTGCGCGGCGAGTGGCTGGATGAGCGCGGCGGCCAGGGCGAAGGCCGCGACGGCGGCGCTTCTTCCGCGGTGCGCGGGACGGCGTGTGCGGCGCGCCGTCCCTCTCGGTATCAGGTCCACAGGCGTGAACTCCTTGCTGAAACGGCTCGAAAGGGCCTTCCGCAGGCCCGTTGGGTCCGACCCCTGCGCCGCGGCACGGCTTCGCCGCCGGGCGCCCGCGTGACCGTATCGCCGACGAAACGATTACAGCAAGAGTCTTGAAAGCATCAGCAAGAACTTTCAACCAGTGTCTTGACGTTGCCGGGCCGGCTGCTCCACCCTCCTCGGAGGGAGGGGTGAACTCCGCTGCCCGGGGCCGCAGATGGCCGACTCCTCGGCCCGCTCCCCGCAGTCGGCGCCGTTCTGCGACCCCGGCCGCCGGCGCCGTCCGACCGCGCCCCGGTCGTCACTCGGCAGCGGTGTCACCGGGAGGGCCGGCGGCGGTGATGCGGGTCAGGAGTGCGCGGGCCGTCCCGGTCCGCGGATGGGAAGGATGCAGCGACCGCTCGCAGTCGGTCAGCGCCAGCCGGGCCGCCGCCTCCGCCTCGGCCCGTCGTCCCAGCCCGTGCAGGGCCCTGGCCCCGGCCTCGGCCGCTTCGAAGTCACCGTCGGCGACGAGCTGGTTGAGGCGTTTCAGCTCGGCCACCCGCCGGGCCCGCCACCAGGGTATCCATGTGATCTTCACGGTGCGCGAGGGTACGCGGGCGCCGGAAGGGCAGCCGGTGCGGGTGTAAGGCGGCGGCCCGCCGCCCGTTGCGGGCGGCGGGCCGCAGTCCGCTGGAGAAGGGCCGCGGTCAGGCCGTGGTCCACCACACGGTGGTGTCCGCGGGCAGCTTCGCCTCGCCGCCGGCCTCGGTCACCTCACCGCTGGCGAGCAGCACCCGGCCGTACGCCGGCGTGGTCACCGACTCCCCCGTGGTGTTCGCCACGCACACGAACGCCCCGCGCCGGAAGGCCAGGACGCCCTCGGGGGCGCGCAGCCACTCCACCGAGGAGCCCGCGCCAAGGTCCGGGTGGGCGCGGCGGGCGGCGAGCGCGGAGCGGTACATCTCCAGGGTGGAGCCGGCGACGCCGGTCTGCGCCTCGACGCTCAGCTCGCCCCAGCTGTCCGGCTGAGGAAGCCAGCTGCCGCCGCCGCCGAAGCCGTACGAGGATCCCGTGCGCGTCCACGGGATCGGCACCCGGCAGCCGTCGCGGAAGCCGTCCTGGCCCTCGCCGCGGAAGTAGGCCGGGTCCTGGCGGACCTCGTCGGGCAGGTCGACGACGTCCGGCAGTCCGAGCTCCTCGCCCTGGTAGACGTAGGCCGAGCCGGGGAGCGCCAGCATCAGCAGCGTCGCCGCGCGGGCCCGCCGCAGGCCGAGCTCGCGGTCGCCGGCCAGGCGGATCTGGGTGCCGAGGCCGGGCGGGTTGGCGAAGCGGGTGGCGTGCCGGGTGACGTCGTGGTTGGAGAGCACCCAGGTGGCGGGGGCGCCGACCGGGCGCATGGCGTCCAGGGTGCGGTCGACGACCTCGCGCAGTTCCGCGGCGTCCCAGGCGGTCCCCAGGTACTGGAAGTTGAAGGCCTGGTGGAGTTCGTCCGGGCGGACGTAGTTGGCGGTGCGCTCGATGGTCGGCGTCCACGCCTCGGCGACGAAGATGCGCTCCCCGGCGTACTCGTCGAGCACCGTGCGCCACTGCCGGTAGACCGCGTGCACGCCGTCCTGGTCGAAGAACGGCATGACATCGTTGCCCAGCAGTTTCACCTGGTCGTGCGAGCCCAGGTCCGGCAGGCCCTCCGCCTTCACCAGGCCGTGGGCCACGTCGATGCGGAAGCCGTCCACGCCCATGTCCAGCCAGAAGCGGAGGATGGAGCGGAACTCGTCGGCGACGGCCGGGTGCTCCCAGTTGAAGTCGGGCTGCTCGGGCGCGAAGAGGTGCAGGTACCACTCGCCGGGCGTGCCGTCGGGTTCGGTGACGCGGGTCCAGGACGGGCCGCCGAAGATGGACTCCCAGTCGTTGGGCGGGAGTTCACCGTTCTCGCCCTTGCCGGGGCGGAAGTGGTACCGGTCGCGCAGCGGCGAGCCGGGGCCCTCGGCCAGGGCGCGCTTGAACCACTCGTGCTGGTCGGAGGAGTGGTTGGGCACGAGGTCGACGATGACGCGCAGGCCGTTCTGGTGCGCGTCGCGGATCAGCGCGTCGGCGTCCAGCAGGTTGCCGAACATCGGGTCGACGGCGCGGTAGTCGGCGACGTCGTAGCCGGCGTCGGCCTGCGGGGAGGCGTAGAACGGGCTCAGCCACACGGCGTCCACGCCGAGTTCGCGCAGGTAGGGAAGGCGGGAACGGACGCCTTCGAGGTCGCCCATGCCGTCGCCGTTGTCGTCGGCGAAGCTGCGCGGATAGACCTGGTAGATGACCGCGTCCCGCCACCAGTCGCGGTGCTGGGCGACGGTGGCGAGGGCGGAGTGCGATGCCGGGTCGGCGGCGGAGTGCTGGGTCATGGCGTCCTTGATGCGGTTGGTCCCCCTGCTCGAACGACGCCGAGTGTGGGGGATCGGATGCGGTCGTCAGGTCGTGCTGCGCGGCGGTGTTTGCCAGGGCGGCCGCGGTGCCGGCGGGGTCGGATGGACACCGCGGCCGCCCACCCGCGCGGGACAGGCGCGCGGGAGCCGTGGGTCGGCGGGCGGGGCTCAGCCCTTGGTGCCGCCGGCGGTGAGGCCGGTCACCAGGTTCTTCTGCACGAGGTAGAAGAAGACCGAGACCGGTATCGCGATGAGCACCGCGGTGGCGGCCATCAGGTTGCGCTGGGCGTCGTGCTCGCTGATGAAGCTCTGCAGGCCGACCGCGAGCGTGTACTTCTGGTCGTCCAGCATGAACGTGGTGGCGAAGGCGACCTCGCCGAAGGCGGTGATGAAGCTGTAGAAGCCGGCGACCGCCAGGCCCGGTCGGGCCAGCGGCAGGATCAGCCGGGCGAAGGTGCCGAACGGGCTGAGCCCGTCGACGCGTCCGGCCTCGTCGATCTCGAACGGGATGGTGTCGAAGTAGCCCTTGAGCAGCCAGGCGCAGTACGGCACCGCGGTCGAGCAGTAGATGAGGACGAGGCCGAGGTAGCTGTCGATGAGCTGCAGCTCGGACAGGATCTGGTACATCGGCACCATCAGCACGGCCACCGGGAACATCTGGGTGACCAGCAGCACCCACATGAACTTGCGGTAGGCCGGGAAGCGCATGCGGGAGACCGCGTAGCCGGTGGTGGCGGCGATCATCACGCCGAGGAACGTGGTGCCGAGCGAGACGATCAGCGAGCTCTTCAGCCAGTCGAAGAAGTTGGTGTGCTGGATGACGAAGGAGTAGTTGTCCAGCGTCATCTTCCCCCAGATCTTCCCGGGGTGCAGGTAGTCGTTCTTGTCCGGGCCGAGGGACAGGAAGACCAGCCAGGCGACCGGGAAGAAGGCGATGACGCTCGCGGTGATCAGCAGGGCGTGGGAGGTCAGGGCGACGCCGGGGCGCGGCCGGCCGCGGCCGCGCGCCTTGCCCGGGAGGGCCGCCGCCGGGGTCCGGTCGGGCGCCGCGGCGGAGTTCTCGACGGTGGTGGTACTCATGGGGACTCCTGCCTCAGATCGCGAGCTGCTGCTCGTTGCGGTTCAGCCAGCGGCGGTAGAAGGAGGTGAAGACGATCAGGATGGCCAGCAGGAGGATGCCGTAGGCCGCGGACTGCGCGAAGTCGCGCGGCTGCTGTCCGAAGCCGAGGTAGTAGGCCCAGGTGACGAGGATCTGGGCGTCCGGCGCGGAGTTCTTGCCGAACAGCAGGAAGATCACGGCGAACTGGTTGAAGGTCCAGATGATACCGAGGAGCACGACGGTCGAGCTGACCGTGCGCAGTCCGGGAAGGGTGACGTAGCGGAACCGCTGCCAGGCGGTGGCGCCGTCCATCTCGGCGGCCTCGTAGAGGGTGGAGTCGATCGACTGCAGTCCGCCGAGCAGGGAGACCATCATGAACGGCACCCCGCACCAGGTGTTGACCATGATCGCGGAGAAGCGCTGCCAGAAGGTGTCCTCCAGCCAGGCGGGCGAGGGCAGGTGCAGCGAGTGCAGCAGGGAGTTGACGACGCCGCCGTCGGAGAGCATGATCCGCCAGCCGAAGACGGTCACGAAGGTGGGCACGGCCCAGGGCACGATCAGCACCAGGCGGTACAGGGTGCGGCCGCGCAGCTTCTGGTTGAGCAGCAGGGCGAGGCCGAGGCCGATGCCGTAGTGCAGGGCCACGCAGCCCGCGGTCCACGCGATCGTCCAGACGAAGTGCGACCAGAAGCGGTCGTAGGACGTCGGGCCGAACAGGATGTCCTTGTAGTTGTCGAGCCCGACGAACTTGTAGGTGGCGTCGATGTGGTTGGCGCCGATGGTGCGGGCCGTGTTGAGGCTGTCGGCGTCGGTGAGGGTGAGGTAGAGGCCGTACACCAGCGGATACAGCACGAGGACGCCGAGCACGACGACCACCGGCGCGATCATCGCGTACGCGTACCAGTGCTTCTGGAAGCTCTGCTTCAGGCGCTGCCCCGGCCCTGGCCGTGGGGCGCGGTCACCGCGGCGCTTGCCCGTCGCGCGGTCGATGGCGACTGTCATGGTTCGACAACCTTCGTGAGGTCCTGAGGATCAGCGGATGAAGGGGTACGGCACACGGCCGGTGGCCGCCGGGCCCCCGCCCCGCGGGGACGGGACGGCCCGGCGGCCACTCGGGCTCACTTGCTGAAGTCCGGCACCAGCTTCTGGATGGCCAGCTCGGCGTTGCTCAGGCCCTTGTCCAGGGACTCCTTGCCACCGGCGATCTTGGGCAGCTCGGTGTCGAGCGGACCCCACAGGGAGCTGTACTCCGGCAGCGCCGGGCGCGGCTGGGCGGCGGGCAGGACGCCCTGGTAGCCGGCGATGCCCGGGTCGGCCTTGACCTCGGCGGTGTAGGCGTCGTCACGGGTGGGCAGCGTGGAGTTCTTCAGCGCGATGGTCTCCTGCGACTTCGCGGAGGTCATGAAGTGGACGAACTTCAGCGCGGCCTTCTGGTGGGCGGAGTCCGAGCCGGCGTACACCGCCAGGTTGTGGCCGCCGGTCGGGGCGCCGGCCTTGCCGGCGGAGCCGGCCGGGACGGTGGCGATGCCCAGGTTGTTCTTGTCCTGGAAGGCCGAGCCCTTGTAGATGTTGGTGATCTCCCAGGGGCCCTGGATGATCGCGGCGACCTTGCCGTTGACGAAGGCGTCCTCGATGTGGGCGTAGGCGTCGGCGGTGGTGTCCGCCTTGTGCAGGCCCTTGCCGTCGAACAGGCTCAGCCAGGTGCCGTAGCCCTTCTTGGCGGCGGCCGAGTCGATGGTGATCTTCTTGGCGGAGGCGTCGACGGTGTCGGTGCCCGCGCCGTACAGGAACGGCTGCGCGAAGTACGCCTGGGTGGAGCCCCAGTAGCCGTCGACGCCGGTCTTGTCCTTGACGGTGGCGGCGTCGGCCTTCAGCTCGTCCCAGGTCTTGGGGGCCTCGGTGATGCCGGCCTTCTGGAACAGCGCCTTGTTGTAGACCAGGGCCAGGGTGTCGGTGACCAGCGGCACGCCGTAGGTCTTGCCCTCGTACTGGGCCTGGGTGATCAGGTTGGGCTGGAACTTGTCCTTGTCGGCCAGGGCCTCGGTGCCGTCCAGCGGCAGGAAGTAGCCCTTCTTGGCGAAGGCGGGCGTCCAGCCGACCTCGGAGCGCAGCACGTCGGGGGCGCCCTTGGAGCCGGCGGCGGTGTCGAACTTGTTCTGCGCCTGGTCGAACTGGACGTTGACGTACTTGACCTTGATGCCCTTGTTGGCGGCCTCGAAGTCCTTGATCAGGGCCTGGTACGTCGGCGCCTCGTTCGTGGCGTTGGACGTGTCCCACCACGTGATGGTGACCGGACCGTCGGCCTTGCCGCCGCTGTCGCTGCTGTCGCCGCTTCCGCCGCAGGCCGTCGCCGCGAGGGCGACGGACGCCACCAGCGCGGTGGCCGCTATGCCACGCCGCATGAGATCTCCTTGAGGGTGAAGCCCGTGTGGTGCAGGGGGCGGTCCCGTTCGCCGTCCTGCCGACTTGCCGACCGCGTCGAGTGGGGGCCCTCCCTCTCGGTCGGAGCCGAGAGTGGGGAACGCCGCCGGGCGACAGGGAACGTAACAGCGATGCAATCAGCGCGAAAGACCTTGCAGAAAAAAAGTGCAAGACATCTCCGAAGTTATCCGGGCGTGACCTGTCGTCGACCGCCGCGAGACCGCTCGATGACGCCGCATGACCCGCTGTTTGCGGGAACGGGGCAGCAGGGGGCAGGCTTGTGCAAGACTCTGCAAGCTCTTGCCATCGGTTTTCCGCGCGGTCATCATCCGTTGCGGACCGGACGCCCGACAGATTCACGAGGGAACGCGATGACGCAGCAGCGCGCCGGGGGCCGCAGAACGGTCCGCCAACGGCGTCCCATTGGTGTGCAGGGCGAGGTCAGACCGGTACAGTCCATTGCTGTGACCACACGGCTTGCCGATATCGCCGCGCAAGCGGGGGTGAGCGAAGCGACCGTCAGCCGGGTCCTCAACGGGAAGCCGGGCGTCGCCGCCACCACCCGCCAGTCGGTGCTGGCCGCCCTCGACGTGCTCGGCTACGAGCGCCCCGTGCGGCTCCGCCAGCGCAGCGCGGGCCTGGTCGGCCTGATCACCCCTGAGCTGGAGAACCCCATCTTCCCGGCCCTGGCGCAGGTCATCGGGCAGGCGCTGACGCGGCAGGGCTACACCCCCGTGCTGGCCACCCAGACCCCGGGGGGCTCCACGGAGGACGAGCTGACGGAGATGCTCGTCGACCGGGGCGTGGCCGGCATCATCTACGTCTCCGGACTGCACGCGGACACCAACGCGGACATGCAGCGCTACGAGCAGCTGCGTGCGCGGGACGTGCCGTTCGTGCTGGTGGACGGCTTCTCACCGAAGGTGCAGGCGCCGTTCATCTCGCCCGACGACCGCGCCGCCATGACGCTGGCGGTCACCCACCTCGCCTCCCTCGGCCACACCCGGATCGGGCTGGCGCTGGGGCCGAAGCGGTTCGTGCCGGTCCAGCGCAAGATCGACGGTTTCGTGCGCGCCGTGCAGGACCAGTTGGGCCTGGCGCCGGAGACGATCGAGACCGAGCTGATCCAGCACTCCCTCTACACCCTGGAGGGCGGCCAGGCCGCCGCGACGGCGCTGATCGACCGCGGCTGCACGGCCGTGGTCTGCGCCAGCGACATGATGGCGCTGGGCGCGATACGGGCGGCCCGCCAGCGCGGCCTGGAGGTGCCGCGCGACGTGTCGGTGGTCGGCTTCGACGACTCCCCGCTGATCGCCTTCACCGACCCGCCCCTGACGACCATCCGCAAGCCGGTCCCGGCGATGGGGCAGGCCGCGGTGCGCACGCTGCTGGAGGAGATAGGCGGGACGCCCGCGCCGCACAGCGAGTTCGTCTTCATGCCGGAGCTCGTGGTGCGCGGTTCCACCGCCTCGGCCCCGGGCGACCGCACCCGCCCCTGAGACGGGCGCGCCCCGGAGCCGCTGCCCGCTGCCGCGCTCCGGGGCACCCCGGGACGTCCGCCTCCGCGCCGGCCTCCCGGGCGCCCGTGGCGCTCCGGTCCCGTCCCCCGGCACGCGGGCCGGTTCGGTGCGCTCCGTACCGTCTCGTATTCCTGCGGTAGCCGGCCCCGGTACAACGGGCGCAGAACGTGCGAACCGGTTCCGACCAGAGGATGATCGGAGGAACACGGCTTTTCTGACAGACTCTGTGCTCATGGGTGAGACGACCGCGACGACACCTGAGGGCCGCGAGGAGCCCGTTCGGGGCCCTGTTGCGGTCCGGGGCGGACACGTACCGAGGCAGCGGTGGCGTACCCCGCGCCGGCCCCGGCTGTGGTTCGAGGTACTGCTCATCGGGGTGAGTTACTGGACGTACTCGCTCATCCGCAACGCGGTCCCGGAGCAGCGGGCACAGGCCCTGCACAACGCCGACTGGATCTGGCGGGCCGAGCACCGGCTGGGACTGGCCGTCGAGCAGTCCGTGAACCACGCCGTCAACTCGGTGTCCTGGCTGGTCGTGGCCATGAACTACTACTACGCCACCCTCCACTTCGTGATGACGATCGGTGTCCTGGTGTGGCTCTACCGCAGCCATCCGGGGCGCTACGCGGCGGCCCGGCTGGTGCTGTTCGCGACCACGGTGGTGGCCCTCGCCGGTTACTACCTGTATCCGCTCGCGCCACCCCGGTTGATGCCCGGCGGGCACTTCGTGGACACCGTGATGATCCACGGGACCTGGGGGTCGATGGCGTCCGGCAACCTCAAGAGCGTGTCGAACCAGTACGCCGCGATGCCGTCCATGCACATCGGCTGGTCCCTGTGGTGCGGGCTGACCATCTTCGCGCTGGCCCGCGTGAACTGGGTGCGCGTACTCGGCCTGGTCTACCCGGCGGTAACCCTCGTGGTGATCGTCGCCACCGCCAACCACTTCTGGCTCGACGCGGTGGGCGGCGTCCTGTGCCTGGCGTTCGGCTTCGCGGTGTCCTGGCTCTGGTACGGCAGACTGCCCTACTCGATGCCGCGGCGGGTGCCGCCCCCGGCACGGCGCGGGGCGCCGCTGCCGGACCGGGCGTAGCCGCCCGGGCCGCGCACATGTCCGCCCGGTGCGGTGCGCGGGCACCCGCGCGGGCGGGTGCGCCGGCAGTCCTGCGGGCCGGCGGGCGGGCACCCCCTCGGGCGGGTGGGCGGCTGCCGGGGTACGACCGGGCACGGCGGTCTCCCCGGGTCGCCGGGTGCCTCCCCCGGTGCTCCGGCGGACCGGGGCGTGAGAGGTTTCCACGGCTCCGGGACGGGCCGCGCGGGAACACCGGGGTGCCGCAGAGGCCGCAGGTGCGGCGGCGGCCACAGGCGGCGGCGAGGCAGCGGCAGCGGCGCGCCGGAGGCTCCGGCCGGCCGCTACTGCTCCTCCGCCCCGTAGAACAGCCGCTCGACCACGGCGCGGGCCAGCCGGGCGGTGCGCCGGTAGGCGTCCAGCATGTCGCCCACGTGACCGAGGCTGTGGCCCAGGTAGCGGCCGACGGCGCCCAGTTCCCGGGCGTCGGCGGGGAAGGTGTCGCCCGCGCGCCCGCGGACCAGCATGACCGCGTTGCGCACGCGGGTCGCCAGCACCCACGCCTCGTCCAGCGTGGCGGCGTCGTCGGCGTCGACGAGTCCGGCCTCGCGGGCGGCGACCAGGGCCTCGCGGGTGCGGGTCGTCCGCAGTCCGGGCACCTGGGCGGCGTGCCGCAACTGCAGGAGCTGCACCGTCCACTCCACGTCGGACAGCCCGCCGGGCCCGAGCTTGGCGTGCAGCTTCGGGTCGGCGCCGCGCGGCAGCCGCTCGGACTCCATGCGGGCCTTCAGCCGCCGGATCTCGCGCACGGCCTCCTCGTCCAGGCCGCCGGGGCGGTAGCGCAGCGGGTCGACCATCTCGATGAAGCGGCGGCCCAGGTCCTCGTCGCCGGCGACCGGCTCGGCCCGCAGCAGCGCGTGCGACTCCCAGATCAGCGACCAGCGCCGGTAGTACGCCCGGTACGACTTCAGGGTGCGCACGAGGGGACCGGTCCTGCCCTCCGGGCGGAGGTCGGCGTCGATCAGCAGGGGCGGGTCGGAACTGGGGATCTGCAGCAGCCGCCGCATCTCGGACACGACCCGGTTCGCCGCCTCGGCGGCCTCCCGCTCGTCGACGCCGTCGCGCGGCTCGTGCACGAACAGCACGTCCGCGTCGGAGCCGTAGCCCAGTTCGTGCCCGCCGAAGCGGCCCATGCCGATGACGGCGAACCGGGTGGGCAGCTCGTCCCCCCAGCCGCCGCGGACCACCGCGCGCAGGGTGCCCGCGAGGGTCGCCGCGGTCAGGTCGGACACCGCGGCGCCGACCCGGTCCACCAGCGCGCCCTGGTCGGCCTCGGCGGGCCGGGTCTCGGTGCCGTAGGAGTCGATGATGTCGGCGGCGGCGGTGCGGAACAGCTCGCGGCGGCGGACTCCGCGGGCGGCGGTGACCGCCTGCGCCGCGTCGTCGGCGCGGCCGACCGCGGCGAGGACCTCCTGTTCCAGGTGGGCCCGGCCGCGGGGCGCGAGTCCGGCGCCGTCGCCGAGCAGCGCCACCGCCTCCGGGGCGCGCAGCAGCAGGTCGGGGGCGAGCCGGCCGGCGGACAGCACGCGGGCCAGGTTCTCGGCGGCCGCGCCCTCGTCCCGCAGCAGGCGCAGGTACCAGGGGGTCTTGCCGAGCGCGTCCGACACCTTGCGGAAGTTCAGCAGTCCGGCGTCCGGGTCGGCGGAGTCGGCGAACCAGCCCAGCAGTACGGGCAGCAGGGTGCGCTGGATGGCGGCCTTCCGGGTGACACCGGAGGCGAGGGCCTCCAGGTGGCGCAGGGCGGCCGCGGGATCGGCGTAGCCGAGGGCGACGAGCCGCGCGCGGGCCGCCGCCGGGCTCAGCCGGGCCTCGCCGGTGGGGAGCTGGGCGACCGCGTCCAGCAGCGGACGGTAGAACAGCTTCTCGTGCAGGCGGCGGACGACGCCGGTGTGCCGCTTCCAGTCCCGGGTCAGCTCGGCGACCGGGTCGGCGCGCAGGCCGAGGGAGCGGCCGATGCGGCGCAGGTCGGCGTCGTCCTCGGGGACGAGATGGGTGCGGCGCAGCCGGAAGAGCTGGATGCGGTGCTCCATGGAGCGCAGGAAGCGGTAGGCCTCGTCGAGCTGGGCGCCGTCGGCGCGGCCCACGTAGCCGCCGGCCGCCAGCGCGTGCAGTGCGTCGAGGGTGGTGCCGCTGCGCAGCGAGGTGTCCGCCCGGCCGTGCACCAGTTGCAGCATCTGCACCGCGAACTCCACGTCCCGCAGACCGCCCGGGCCGAGCTTCAGTTCGCGTTCGACCTCGGCGGCGGGGATGTTCTCGACCACGCGGCGGCGCATGCTCTGCACGTCGGTGACGAAGTTCTCGCGTCCGGCGGCGGCCCAGACCAGGGGTTCGACGGCGTCGACGTACTCCTCGCCCAGTTCCGGGTCGCCGGCCACCGGGCGGGCCTTGAGCAGTGCCTGGAACTCCCAGGTCTTGGCCCAGCGCTGGTAGTAGGCGAGGTGGCTGCTCAGCGTGCGCACCAGCGGGCCGTTCCTGCCCTCGGGGCGCAGGTTGGCGTCGACGGGCCAGATGGAGCCCTCCACCGTCGTCTCCGAGCAGATCCGCATCATGTGCGAGGCGAGGCGGGTGGCGGCGCGCAGCGCCTTGTCCTCGTCGGCGCCCTCGACGGCCTCACCGACGAAGACGACGTCGACGTCGGAGACGTAGTTGAGCTCGTGTCCGCCGCACTTGCCCATCGCGATCACGGCGAGCCGGCACAGCGCCGCGTCCTCCGGCGCGGCGGTGCGGGCGAGCGCGAGGGCGGCGCGCAGGGTGGCGGTGGCCAGGTCGGCGAGTTCGGCGGCGCACTGGGCGACGTCCGTGGTGCCGCAGACGTCGCGGGCGGCGATGGACAGCAGGCAGCGCCGGTAGGCCACGCGCAGGGAGACGGGGTCGACGGCCTCGGCGAGGCCGTGTTCGAACTCGGCGATGCCGGGGTGCAGGTCCTGCGGCTCGTAGGTGACCAGGGCCTGCCAGTCCTGCGGGTGCCGGGCCAGGTGGTCGGCGAGCGCGGTGGAGGCGCCCAGCACGCCGAGCAGCCGGTCGCGCAGCGGCTTGGCCGCGGTCACCGTGTCGAGCAGTTCGCGGTGGGCGGTGGTGTCGGGCTGCGCCTCCAGCAGCCGTACCAGGCCGTGCAGGGCGAGGTCGGGGTCGGCGGTGGCGCCGAGTGCCTCCAGCAGCACCGGGTCGTCGCGGACCGGCGCCAGCTCGACGCTGTCCAGCAGCCGCTCGGCGGCGGACGGGGCGGTGAAACCGTGCCGCAGCAGCCGCGTGAAGGTACTGCTCCTGCGTCCCGGCGCCGTCATGCCCCGCCTCCCTCGGATCAAGGTCGTACGGGGTTGAGGGTAACCCGCGGGGGCCCGGCGGCGCCCCGGCCGACCGCGGTCGGCGCGCGGGTCCGGGGGCCGCGGCGGCCGGGGCCGGGGGCTGCCGTTCACCCGGTCTTCATCCGCCGGGGCGGGTACGGCCGAACCTTCGATTCTTGGCGTGTGCATGCTCTACACGCTCCTCCAGCCCTGCCCGTTCCCCCCTCCCGGAGGTAGATGTGTCCGGCAGTTCCGGCAGTTCCGGCACCTCGGCGCACCGCGAGTCCGGCACCTCGGTGCACCGCAGGTCCGGCACCTCGGTGCTCCGCCGCGGCCGCACCGCCCTGGCATCCGCACTCGCCCTGGCCGGCGCGGCCGTCGGCCTGTGGAGCGGACTCGACGGCTCCGCCGCCCAGGCCGCGACCGGGGTTCCCACCCCGGACCACGTGATCGTCGTCGTGTTCGAGAACCACGCCTACAGCCAGGTGATCGGCTCCTCCCGCGCCCCCTACATCAACTCGCTGAAGTCCGGCGGCGCCAACCTGACGCAGTCGCACGCCGAGACCCACCCGAGCCAGCCGAACTACTTCGCCATGTTCTCCGGCTCCACCCAGGGCATCACCGACGACAGCTGCTTCACCCCCGGCTTCTCCTCGGCCCCCAACCTCGCCTCCGAGCTGATCGCCGCGGGCCGCAGCTGGGCCAGCTACAACGAGGGCCTGCCCGGCCAGGGTTCGACCACGTGCAGCAGCGGACGGTACGCCCGCAAGCACAACCCGTGGTTCGGCTTCAGCAACGTGCCGACCTCCACCGGCAAGACCTTCGACCAGTTCCCGAGCGACTTCGGCACCCTGCCGGACGTCTCCTTCGTCATCCCCGACCTGTGCAACGACATGCACGACTGCTCGGTGAAGACCGGCGACCGGTGGCTGAAGAACAACCTGGGCGCCTACGCGACCTGGGCCCGCACCCACAACAGCCTGCTCGTCGTCACCTTCGACGAGGACAACCGGCTCAGCGGCAACCGCATCCCGACCGTGCTCTACGGCGAGCCGGTGGCCGCGGGCTCCTCCACCTCGACCACGTACGACCACTACGACCTGCTGCGCACCCTGGAGGACATGCAGGGGCTGGGCAGCCACGCGGGCAACGCGGCCTCCGCCCAGGACATCACCGGCATCTGGGCGTCCTGAGATGTACGTCGCGGACAGCCGTGCCGGCACCCCCGGCGCGCCCGCGTCCGCGGACGGCGCCGTCCGGTCCCCCGCCGGGCGGCGCCTCGCCGCGGTCGGGCCCACCGTCCTCGCGCTCGGCACCGTCAGCCTGATCACCGACGTGTCCTCGGAGATGGTGACGGCGGTGATGCCGCTGTACCTGGTGGCGGGACTCGGCCTGTCCCCGCTGGGCTTCGGCCTGCTGGACGGCGTCTACAACGGCTTCTCGGCACTGGTCCGGCTGGCCGGCGGGCACCTCGCCGACCGGGGCGGCGGCCGGCACAAGCGGGTGGCGGTGCTCGGCTACGGCCTGTCGGCCCTGTGCAAACCGCTGCTGCTCCTCGCCCACACGCTGACCCCGATCGGCCTGGTGCTGGCCGCCGACCGCACCGGAAAGGGCCTGCGCACCGCCCCGCGCGACGCGCTGATCTCGCTGTCCGGCCCGCCGGAGACCCGCGGCCGCGCCTTCGGGGTGCACCGCGCGATGGACACGGCGGGCGCGCTGCTCGGCCCGCTCGCCGCGTTCTGGATCCTGCGGGTCACCGTGGACGGCTACGACGCGGTGTTCACGGTGAGTTTCTGCGTGGCCGCCACCGGGGTGCTGGTACTGCTGCTGTTCGTACCGTCCGGCAGCTCCGCCGGCGGCAGCGGCAGCGGCAGCGGCAGCGGCAGCGGCAGGATCGGCCGTACGGGTGGCACCGGCAGTGCCGTTCGCACCGGCGGGCCGGCCGCCGATCACGCCACGCTGCGAGCGGCCGTCGGGCTGCTGGCCGACCGCGACCTGCGCCGGATCACCGTCTGCGCGGTGCTGCTGGGACTGGCGACGGTCAGCGACTCCTTCGTGTACCTGCTGCTGCAGCGCCGGCTCGGTGTCCCCGACCGCTGGTTCGCGCTGCTGCCGCTGGGCACGGCGGCGGCGTTCCTGCTGCTCGCCGTGCCACTGGGCCGGCTGGCGGACCGGATCGGCCGGCGGCGGATGTTCCTCGCCGGGCACGGCGCCCTGTTCGCGGCCTACCTGCTGCTGCTCACCTCCTGGCACGGCACCGCACTGCCGTACGCGGTACTGCTCCTGCACGGCACCTTCTACGCGGCGACCGACGGCGTCCTGATGGCGGCGGCCTCGCGCCGTGTGCCCGCGGCGCTGCGCTCCTCCGGACTGGCGGTGGTGCAGACCGGCCACGCCCTGGCCCGGTTCGCCTGCTCGCTGGCGTTCGGCGCGGCCTGGACGCTGTGGGGCGACCGCACGGCGCTGCTCGCGTCGACGGCGGCACTGGCGGTGTGCGCGGCCTGGTGCACCGTCTCCCTGCGTCCGGCCCGGGAGACCGCCTCGTGACGGCCACGCTCCGCACCCGCCTCCTGGTCCTGGCGTCGGCCCTGCTCGTCCTGGCCGCCGTCGCACTGGCGTCGGTGCTGCACGCCTCGGCGCGCGCCGAGCGCCGCGACCGGGCGCGGCCGGACGGTCCCGAGATCACGTCCGGCGCGGTGGTCCTGACCGAGCCGGGCAGGATGGTGTTCCGCAACATGGCGTGGGGTCCGCACCGCGACGAGCTGGTCTCGGTCCCCGCCTCCGACCCCTCGGGCCCGCGCACCGCCTCACACGTCAAGTGCCTGCGCTTCCACGCGGCCGCGGGCACCGGCGTGTGCCTGCAGGCGGTGCACGGCCCGCTCTCGGACACCTATCGCGCGGTGCTGCTGGACGCGCGGTTGCACGTGACGCGGCGGTACGACGTACCCGGCATCCCCTCCCGCGCCCGCGTGTCGCCCACCGGCCACCTGGCCGCCTGGACGGCGTTCGTCGGCGGCGACTCCTACGCGGGCACCGACTTCTCCACCCGGGCGGCGGTCGTCGACACGCGGACCGGGACGCTGATCCCGTCCCTGGAGTCCTTCCGGATCGTGAAGGACGGCCGGGAGTACCGCTCCTCGGACGTCAACTTCTGGGGCGTCACCTTCGCCGACGACGACCGCACTTTCTACGCGACCATGGCCACCGGGGGGCGGACCTACCTGGTCCGCGGAGACCTGCGGGCGCACACGCTCACCACGCTGCGCGGCAACGTCGAGTGCCCGTCACTGTCCCCCGACGGCACCCGCATCGCGTTCAAGAAGCGCGTGCCGGGCCTGCCGAAGGACGCCCCCTGGCGCCTGTACGTGCTCGATCTGCGCACGATGCGCGAGACCCCGCTCGCCGAGCCGCGCAGCGTCGACGACCAGGCCGCCTGGGCGGACGCCCGCACCGTGGTGTACGCGCTGCCCGGCGACTTCGGCGCCGACCTGTACCGCGTCCCGGCGGACGGCACCGGCGCCCCGCGCCGCATCAGCACCGCGGCACTCTCCCCCGCGTATCCGTGACGCCACGTCCCTGACGCGTGCTGTCTCCGACGCCTCTTGTCCCTGGCGGCTCTTGTCCCTGGCGGCTCCGGACCGGCCCCCGCGGGCGTCCGCCCCGGGCCGAACGGGCGGGGGCGGACGCCCGCGGAGCGGGACCTTCAGTCGTCCGACCAGCCCGGTCGGCCGCGCCGCAGCTCCAGGCCGTCGAGGATGAGGTCGAGACCGATGCCGAACTCGTCGGCGTAGGCGTATCCGGGCCGCAGGACGTGCCCCACGACCATCTCGGTGAAGTGCGGGAAGTCCCCGGGGGCCGCCCGGTCGACGATCCCGCGGGCCAGCTCCTCCAGATCGTCGCCGGCGGTCTCGAAGGGAAGACCGGCCTCCTGCAGGGCGAAGCCGTAGACGTAGCTGTCCAGCAGCGAGAAGGCGTGCGCCGCGCCCGCGACGGAGAAGCCTCCCGACCGCAGGCTGCCGAGGACCGCGTCGTGGTGGCGGAGCGTGGCGGGGCCCGGGTCGGACCGGGACTCCATCAGTCCGATCGCCCAGGGGTGGCGGGTGAGCGCATCCCGCAGGGACACCGAACGCCGCCGCATCGCGGCCTTCCAGCCCAGGTCGTCCGGCGGCACGTCGACCTCGCCGAAGACCGCGTCGACCATGCCGTCCAGGATCGCCTCCTTGCCGGGCACGTGGTGGTAGAGCGACATCGCCTCCACACCGAGCCGCTCGGCGAGCTTGCGCATGGTCAACGCGCCGACGCCGGCCTCGTCGGCCAGGTCGACCGCGGCGCTCAGCACCTCGGCGGCGCTCAGCGGGGTGCCGCGGCGGGCCTGGGTGCGGTTCTCCTGTGCGGCCAACGGTGCCCTCCTCGACTGGTCCTCCACTCAGGCTTGACCATCTTACGCCGTAAGGTAGCCTTACCACGTAAGGCAGCTTACGGAGTAAGGCTGATTCACGGCGCAAGGCCGGGCGGACGGGCAGGGAGCGAGCAGAGGCCATGGAGCGGAACGGGCAGAACGGACCGGGCAGGGCGCCCTCGGCGCACACGGGGCAGGACGGAGAGGAGCGCGCCGCAGAGTCCGCGGCGGAGACCGCCGCGGACATCACCGCGCGGAGGAAGGTGTGCATCGTCGGAGCCTCCGGGAAGCTCGGGCGCTACATGGTGCGGCACGCGCTGGACCGGGGCTACGAGGTCGTGGGCGTCTGCCGGGAGCAGAGCACCGGCAAGCTCGCCGAGTTCGGCGACCGGATCACCGTGCTGCCCGGGGCCACCGACGACCGGGCGGTCGTCGCACGGGCCGTCGAGGGATGCGACGCGGTACTCACCGTCCTGGCCCCCTGGGGCATGCACCACTACGCGTCCGGCACCGCGCAGGCCGTCCTCGACCTCGCGCCCCCCGGCGCGCGCCTGGTGTTCTCCTGCGGGTGGCACATCACCCGGGACGGCAAGGACCGGTACCCGCTGCGCCTGCGGGCCTTCGTCGCGGCGTTCGGGCGACTGGCGAAGCTCGCCCGGGTCGTGGACCTGGACGACCAGGTCGAGGCCTGCCGGAGGATCTTCGCCAGCGACACCCGCTGGACAGTCGTGCGCGGCAGCGACCTCGAGGAGGGCGAGAGCCAGGGACTGCCGGTGTGGAGCCGGCATGTGGGCGATCCCGTGCTGGCCAGCAATCTGACCCGCCGGGTCGACTTCGCCCTCTTCATGGTCGAGGCGGTGGAGGACGAAAGCCTCGTCCGGGAGGCCCCGGCGATCGTCGGCCGCCTCACCCCCTCCGCCCTCGCTCACGCCCCCGCCGGACAGGCCCACTGACACCCGGTGAGGACGCGACCCGGACACCCGGCAGCGGATCGGCGGCACCGGGGCCGGAAAGGAAGAGCGGCGGGCTGCGGCGCACCCACCAAGCACCTGCACCGACAGCAGCCGGGAGGATGCAGGGTAGGATAGGTGGCATGAGTGAGCCTACCGGCAAGTACTCGATCACCATGCCGCGTGACATCGCCGAGGCCGCCAAGGCCCGCAGCGGCCCCTCCGGACTGTCCGCGTACGTCGCCGCGGCCGTCGCCCGCCAGATAGAGCGGGACAACCTCAACGAACTCATCACCGTGGCGGAGGCCGAGCACGGCCCCATCACCGACGACGAGATCCAGGCTCTGCGCGACCAGCTCCACCAAACCCGGGAGCAACAAGTACACGGCGGGGCGAACGCTGCGTGACGGCCTCCCAGGCCGCTCCCGGCGGCACCCTGGTACTCGACAGCGAAGGACTGGCCAGGGCGGTCCTGCGGGACCGTACGGTCACCGGCTGGCTCGCCCTCGCACGCGCCGAAGACCTACGGGTGATCACTTCCGCGGCCACCCTCGTGGAAGTGATCCACCCACGGATCAACCGCCCGGCCCTGGAATGGACGCTTTCCCGGCTCGTCATCGAACCGATCACCGAGCCCGTCGCCCGTCGCGCCGCCGCCCTCCTCGCCGACGCCGGCCGGCACGGCCACAAGCACGCCATCGACGCCCTGCTCAGCGCCACGGCACTGGCCGCGCCCGGCCCGGTGACCGTTCTCACCTCCGACCCCGAGGACCTCACCGCACTCTGCCGGGGACGCGCCACCGTCATCAAGATCTGACGGGCCCCCGCAAGTCCCGCAGGCAGCGCACCCGTTCCCCTTCGACCGGCGGTCCGCGACCCTCGGCGCAGCCGCCCAGCCGTGAGAGGTCCGCTCCAGCCTGCGCCTACAGCACCGGCAGGCTCTTGCGGAGCTCGAAGGCGGTGACCTCGGAGCGGTACTCCTCCCATTCGCTCTTCTTGTTGCGCAGGAAGAAGTCGAAGACGTGCTCGCCGAGGGTCTCGGCGACGAGGTCGCTGCGCTGCATCAGGGCGAGCGCCTCGCCGAGGTTCTGCGGCAGCGGCTCGATGCCCAGCGCGCGGCGCTCGGCGTCGGACAGGGCCCACACGTCGTCCTCGGCGCCCGGCGGGAGCTCGTAGCCCTCCTCGATGCCCTTGAGGCCGGCGGCGAGCAGGACGGCGTAGGTCAGGTAGGGGTTGGCGCCGGAGTCGATGGAGCGGACCTCCACGCGGGCGGAGCCGGTCTTGCCGGGCTTGTACATCGGGACGCGGACCAGGGCCGAGCGGTTGTTGTGGCCCCAGCAGATGTAGGACGGGGCCTCGCCGCCGGCCCCCGCGGTGCGCTCCGAGCCGCCCCAGATGCGCTTGTAGGAGTTGACCCACTGGTTGGTGACGGCCGAGATCTCGGCCGCGTGGCGGAGCAGGCCGGCGATGAAGGAGCGGCCCACCTTGGAGAGCTGGTACTCCGAGCCCGACTCGTAGAAGGCGTTCCGGTCGCCCTCGAACAGCGACAGGTGGGTGTGCATACCGCTGCCCGGGTACTCCGAGAACGGCTTGGGCATGAAGGTGGCCTGCACGCCCTGTTCCAGTGCCACCTGCTTCATGACCAGGCGGAACGTCATGATGTTGTCGGCGGTGGACAGCGCGTCGGCGTACCGCAGGTCGATCTCCTGCTGGCCGGGGGCGCCCTCGTGGTGGGAGAACTCCACCGAGATGCCCATCGACTCCAGCATGGTGATGGCCTGGCGGCGGAAGTCCATGCCGACGGCCTGCGGGGTGTGGTCGAAGTAGCCGGAGCTGTCGGCCGGCGTCGGACGGGAGCCGTCCACGGGCTTGTCCTTCAGCAGGTAGAACTCGATCTCCGGGTGGGTGTAGAAGGTGAAGCCGAGGTCGGAGGCGCGGGCCAGGGCACGCTTGAGGACGTAGCGCGGGTCGGCGAAGGACGGGGAGCCGTCCGGCATGAGGATGTCGCAGAACATGCGGGCGGTGCCGGGCGCCTCGGCGCGCCACGGCAGCACCTGGAAGCTCGACGGGTCCGGCTTGGCGATCATGTCGGACTCGTAGACCCGGGCGAAGCCCTCGATGGCGGAGCCGTCGAAGCCGATGCCCTCGTCGAAGGCCTGCTCCAGCTCGGCCGGGGCCACGGCAACCGACTTGAGGAAGCCCAGCACGTCGGTGAACCACAGGCGTACGAACCGGATGTCGCGCTCCTCCAACGTCCGGAGCACGAACTCCTGCTGCTTGTCCATCTTCCGCTTCCCCATCCTTGCTGGTCAGGCCGCCTGCCCCCGGTCCCGCGGGAGGCGGTCGGGCACCTGAGCATCCCACCACAACACCGTTTCACGCGCGTTGCGGACCATGATCGGCCGACCGCCGAGGGCGTGAACGCCGCACTCCGGCGAGTAGACCGCTCCTCTGCCCATCTTGCCTGTCCAGCTCCGCGTTTGTAACGGCCACCCCCTCCGGTCGACCCCGACCACTTTAATTTGCATTTTAGATGCAAGTTTCAATACCGTACCGGCGTCCACCGAGACCCTCAGGAGAGCCGATGCTGTCCGATTCGTCCGCTGCCGTCGTCCGTGCAACCCTGCCCGCCGTCGGCGCGTCCCTCGACGAGATCACCGAGCGCTTCTACTCCGGGATGTTCGCCGCCCGCCCGGAGCTGCTGCGCGACCTGTTCAACCGCGGCAACCAGGCCGCCGGGACCCAGCGCCGGGCGCTGGCCGCCTCCATCGCCGCCTTCGCCGCACACCTGCTGGACCACCCGGAGCAGCGGCCCGACGCGATGCTGTCCCGCATCGCGCACAAGCACGCCTCACTCGGGGTGCGACCGGAGCAGTACGCGATCGTCCACGAACACCTCTTCGCCGCCATCGCCGACGTCCTCGGTGACGCGGTCACCCCCGAGGTGGCCGCCGCCTGGGACGAGGTCTACTGGCTGATGGCGCACGCGCTGACCGCGCTCGAGAAGCGGCTGTACGAGGAGAGCGGCGAGCCGACCTGGCGGCGGTGGGAGGTCGTCGAGCGGGTCGCGGAGACCGCCGACGTGGCCACCTTCCGGCTGCGGCCCGCCGACGGCGGCCCGGTGCCCGGTTTCCGCGCCGGCCAGTACGTGTCGGTGCGGGTGCCGCTCGCCGACGGCGCCCGCCAGATCCGCCAGTACAGCCTCTCCGGCGCTCCCGGCGCCGGGCTGCGTCAGATCAGCGTCAAGCGGGTGCGCGGCGAGGCCGCGGCCCCGGACGGCGAGGTCTCGAACCACCTGCACGCCCACCTGCGCCGCGGGGACGCGCTGGAGCTGTCCGCCCCGTACGGCGACCTGGTCCTCGGCGACGCCCCCGGGACGCCCCTGCTGCTGGCCTCCGCCGGCATCGGGGTGACCCCGGTGGCCGCCATGCTGGCCCGGCTGGCCGAGGACGGGCACCGCGGACCGGTGACCGTGGTGCACGGCGACCGCTCCCCCGCCGAGCACGCGCTGCGCGCCGAGCAGGAGGCGTACGCCGGCAAGCTCGCGGACGCCGCCGTGCACCTCTGGTACGAGCAGGACGCCCCCGCCGGCGCCCGCACCGGCTACGTCGACCTGGCCGAGGTACCGGTGGCGCCGGGCACCCGCGCCTACCTGTGCGGCCCGCTGCCCTTCATGCGCTCGGTCCGCGCCCAGCTGATCGACAGGGGGGTCGCACCGGCCGACATCCACTACGAGGTGTTCGGGCCGGACCTCTGGCTCGGCGCGAACTGAGCGAGGGCGCCCCTCAGGGCACCGCCGGCAGGCCCAGGAGCAGCGGCCCGGTGGGATCGGCGACGACGTCCGCCAAGGTCACCGGGTCCAGCGTCGCGAAGAACGCCTCCTGGGCCCTGCGCAGCGCGCCGCGCAGTCGGCAGCCGGGGCTCAGCGGGCAGGGTGTGGCCCCCTCGCACTCGACGACGTCGCCGTCGCCCTCGAAGGCGCGCACCACCGCGCCGACCGATGCCGTGCGGCCCTGCTCGCTGAGCGCGAGTCCGCCGCCGCGGCCGCGCCGGGCGTCGACCAGCCCCAGGTGCTGGAGTTCGGCGACGACCTTGGCGGTGTGCGTGTAGGGCACACCCATGACGGCGGCGACCTCGCGGGTCGTCGGAGTGGAGGCACCGACCACGGCGAGCCGCATCAGGACGCGCAGGGCGAGGTCGGTGGAGCGCAGGAGCCGCATACCGGCCAGCGTAAATAATGCGCATCCCGTATTCCACTTTTCGCGGCCGGCATCCCGCACCGTCCACTCCCCCGCGGGGTGGGGACCCGACTCCGGCCGCTCCCCCGCGGGGCGGGGACCCGGCTCCGGCCACTCCCCCGCGCGGAGGGGGCGCCGACTCCGGCCGCTCCCCGCCGGGGCCGCTCCCCGCTCCGAGCCCCCGCAGCCCGGAACCCCGCCCCGGCCCCCTCCACCCCCAGGAATGCGTCACGCCCTCCACCCCCAGGACGGCGTCACGACCCGCCCCCTCCACCCCCGGGACGGCATCGCGGCCCGCGCCGCCCCGCCGCCCCGCCGCCCCGCCCCGCCGCGCCGCCGCCCCGCCGCGCCGCCGGGGCGGCACCCGGGCTCCGGCGGACTCCCCCGCGGGCCCCGACGCGGACGCCTCCGCTCCGGCCGGCGCGCTCCGCGCGGTCCGGGGTGGCGCACATGCCGGGCAGATCGGGCGATGAGCGGAGCAAAGATCCGAATCAACCGAGGCCCCCTCAAACTCCTTTCTACACCGCTTACTTGGGCTCTTCTTGGGTTTCACATTTCCCTGACATGAACGGTTCATCGACAGAGTGGCCCCGGCGGGTGATCCACTCGCGACGAACCACGCAACAGGGGGTTTCATGAGAGCGAACCGCGCCAAGGTGCGCGCCGGAGTGAGCCTGGCGGCGACCCTGCCCATGCTCGCCGGCGCGCTGGCGCTCGGCATACCCGCGGCGCACGCGGCGGGGAACCCGAACCACCGGGACACGCTGGCCGGGACCAAGCCGGCGTGGGCCACGCCCAGGGCGGACAAGGGTGCGGCCTCCGACCGCGCCGCGGTGTCCGCGCGCGTCTACCTCGCCGGCCGGGACGCGGCCGGCCTCGCGGCCTACGCCCAGGCCGTGTCGGACCCGCACTCGGCGCAGTACGGGAAGTACCTCAGCGCCCGGCAGGCGCAGGACCGTTTCGGCGCCACCAAGGCCCAGGTCTCGGCGGTGAAGTCCTGGCTGAGGTCGGCCGGTCTGAAGGTCACCGGCGTGACCCGGCACTACGTCTCCGTCAGCGGTGACGTGGCCGCCGCGGAGCGGGCCTTCGGCACCCAGCTGCGCACCTACGCGAAGGGCTCCGCGACCTACCGCGCCCCGGAGCGCACCGCTTCTGCGCCGTCGAGCCTGAAGGGCGCCGTGCTGACCGTCACGGGCCTGGACAACGCCCCGCACAAGGCGGACCACAAGGACCAGCTTCCGCCGCCGGACGCGGTGTTCAGGAACGCCGGGCCGTTCTCGTCCTACTACGGCTCGCGCATCGCGAGCACGCTGCCGGACGCGTACGGCACGAAGGCCCCGTACACCGTCAAGGGCTACACCGGGCGCCAGCTGCGCGCCGCCTACGGCGCGGGGCACCGCACCGGCAAGGGCGTGCGGGTGGCCATCACCGACGCGTACGCCTCGCCGACCATCGCCTTCGACGCGGCCATGTACGCCAGGAACCACCACGACGCGGCCTGGAAGACCCGCCAGCTGCACCAGGTGCTGCCGGACGCGTACACCAAGACCAAGGAGTGCGGGGCGGCCGGCTGGTACGGCGAGGAGAGCCTCGACGTCGAGGCCGTGCACGCGGTCGCGCCGGCGGCCGACGTCACCTACGTGGGCGCCGCCTCCTGCTACGACGACGACCTGCTGGACTCGCTCGGCAAGGTCGTCGACAACCACCTGGCCGACATCGTCTCCAACTCCTGGGGCGACGTCGAGGCCAACCAGACGCCGGACCTGGCCGCCGCCTACGACCAGATCTTCCAGTTCGGCGCGGTGGAGGGCATCGGCTTCTACTTCTCCTCCGGCGACAACGGGGACGAGGTCGCCAACACCGGCACCAAGCAGGTCGACGTGCCGGCCAACTCCGCCTGGGTGACCTCGGTCGGCGGCACCTCGCTGGCGGTCGGCAAGCACAACAAGTACAAGTGGGAGACCGGCTGGGGCACCGAGCGTGCCGGGCTGTCGGACGACCGCGCGAGCTGGACCGGCTTCCCCGGCTCCTTCGTCTACGGCGCCGGCGGCGGCACCAGCCGCACCGTGCCGGAGCCGTACTACCAGAAGGGCGTCGTCCCGGACTCGCTGGCCCAGGCCAACAGCGCCGCCGGCAACCGTGTCGTTCCGGACATCTCGGCCATCGCCGACCCGAACACCGGTTTCCGGATGGGTCAGACGCAGACCTTCCCGGACGGGACGCAGCGCTACAGCGAGTACCGCATCGGCGGCACCTCGCTGGCCGCACCGGTCATCGCGGCCGTGCAGGCGCTCGCCCAGGAGGCCCACGGCGGCAAGCCGCTCGGCTTCGCCAACCCGGCGATCTACGCCCGGTACGGGTCGAAGGCGTACCACGACGTCACCGACAACCCGACCGGCTCCGGCCTGGCCGTGGTGCGCGTCGACTACGCCAACGGCTTCGACAAGGCCGACGGCCTGGTCACCTCCGTGCGCAGCCTCGGCAAGGACAGCTCGCTGCAGGCGGTCAAGGGCTACGACGACGTGACCGGCGTGGGCACTCCCGCGCGGGGCTACGTGGAGTCGTACCGGCGCCACTGACCCGGCACCGGGCGGCCGCGCGCCGCAGCCGCCGGTGAGGGGTGGCGTGGGGTGGCACACACCCCGCGCCACCCCATCGCGTCGATTTGACGATTACACTGGGCCCGTGCCTCAACTTCGACTCGCCCTGAACCAGATCGACTCCCGCGTCGGCGACCTCGCCGGGAACGTCGAGACGATCGTCCGCTGGACCCGGCGCTCCGCCGAGCAGGGGGCGCACCTCGCGGCGTTCCCGGAGATGGCGCTGACCGGCTACCCCGTCGAGGACCTGGCCCTGCGGCCCTCCTTCGTCGAGGCCTCCCGCACCGCGCTGCGGGACCTGGCCGCGCGCCTCGCCGACGAGGGACTCGGCGAGCTGCCCGTCCTGGTCGGCTACCTGGACCGCTGCGAGACCGCCCAGCCGAAGTACGGGCAGCCGGCCGGCGCCCCGCAGAACGCGGCCGCGGTACTGCACCGCGGCGAGGTGGTGCTGACGTTCGCCAAGCACCACCTGCCCAACTACGGCGTCTTCGACGAGTTCCGCTACTTCGTGCCCGGCGACAGCATGCCGGTGCTGCGGCTGCACGGCGTCGACATCGCCCTCGCGATCTGCGAGGACCTGTGGCAGGACGGCGGCCGGGTGCCCGCGGCCCGCTCGGCGCGGGCCGGGCTGCTGCTGTCGGTGAACGCCTCCCCCTACGAGCGCGACAAGGACGACACCCGTCTGGAGCTGGTCCGCAAGCGCGCCCAGGAGGCCGGCTGCACCACCGCCTACCTCGCGATGACCGGCGGCCAGGACGAGCTGGTCTTCGACGGCGACTCGATCGTGGTGGACCGGGACGGCGACGTCGTCGCGCGGGCCCCGCAGTTCGCCGAGGACTGCCTGGTCCTGGACCTGGAGCTGCCGGCCGCGGCCGGCGAGGCGCCGTCCGGAGTGGTCGACGACGGGCTGCGCATCGACCGCGTGGTGCTGTCCGGGGAGCCGCTCGCCGCCTACCCGCCGGAGCGGACCGGGGGGTACGCGGACCGGCTGGAGGACGAGGAGGAGGTCTACTCGGCGCTGGTGGTGGGCCTGCGCGCGTACGTGCGCAAGAACGGCTTCCGGTCCGTCCTGGTGGGCCTGTCCGGCGGGATCGACTCCGCGCTGGTCGCGGCGATCGCCTGCGACGCGCTGGGCGCGGAGCACGTGCACGGCGTGTCGATGCCCTCGAAGTACTCCTCCGGGCACTCCAGGGACGACGCGGCGGAACTGGCCCGACGTACCGGACTGAACTTCCGGACCACCCCCATCGCCCCGATGTTCGACGCCTACATGGCGTCGGCGGAGCTGACCGGTCTGGCCGAGGAGAACCTCCAGTCCCGGCTGCGCGGCACGCTGCTGATGGCGCTCTCCAACCAGGAGGGCCACATCGTGCTGGCCCCCGGCAACAAGTCGGAGCTGGCGGTGGGTTACTCCACGCTGTACGGCGACTCGGTCGGCGCCTACGGGCCCATCAAGGACGTGTACAAGACGTGGGTCTGGCGGCTGGCCGAGTGGCGCAACCGGGCCGCCCGGGAGCGCGGGCAGACCCCGCCGATCCCGGAGAGCTCCATCACCAAGCCGCCCAGCGCCGAGCTGCGCCCCGGGCAGGTCGACACCGACTCGCTGCCCGACTACCCGGTGCTGGACGCGATCCTGGAGATGTACGTCGACCGGGACCGGGGCGCCGACGCGATCGTGGCCGCCGGTTTCGACCCGGCCCTGGTGACGAGGACGCTGCGGATGGTGGACACCGCCGAGTACAAGCGCCGCCAGTACCCGCCGGGCACCAAGATCTCGGCGAAGGGCTTCGGCAAGGACCGCCGCCTGCCGATCACCAACGGCTGGCGCGAGACGGCCTAGTCCGGGCCGGTCCGGCGGATCGGGGCGGGGCGGCCGGCGGGCGCCGCCCCGGCGCCCGGACGACCGCCCCGCCCCCTCCCGTGCCCCCACCCGCGCCCGGCGCCCGGCGTGCGAGGTCGCTCGGAGGTCGCGGGTCGGACGGTTGACGCGGTCCGGGCCGGGTGACGCGGTCCGGGCGGTGGATGCGTGCGCCGCGCCGGACACGGGTCAGCGGTGCAGGGCCTCCCGCGCCGGCTCCGAAGGAACGCGTGCCGGCGCCGGAGGAACGTGCGCCGTGACGACGCGTTCACGTCCGGCGTGCGGGGCGCGGCGGGTGTCCACCGCGTAGGCCACCGCGGCCACCGCGAGCCCCAGCACGGCCAGCAGGGCACCCGCGGGGGCCGGCGAGGTCGTGCCGAGGCCGGAGGCGAGGGCGAGGCCGCCGATCCACGCGCCGCCCGCGTTGGCGAGGTTGAAGGCGGCCTGGTTGGCGGAGGAGGCCAGGGCCGGTGCCGCGGCGGCCTTCTCCATGACCGTCAGCTGGAGCGGGGAGCCGGTGACGAACGCGGCCGTGCCCAGCAGCGCCACCGCGAGGGCGGCGCTCCACCGCGCCTGCATCAGCAGCGGGAACAGGGCCAGTACCGCGGTGAGGGCGGCGAGTCCGCCGAACAGGGTGCCGCGCAGCGAGCGGTCGGCGAGGCGCCCGCCGAGCAGGTTGCCCGCGGTGGCCCCCACCCCGAACAGCGCCAGCAGCACCGTCACGCTGGTCTCCGCGTACCCGGCGGAATCGGTCAGCATCGGCGCGATGTAGCTGTACGCGGCGAACAGGGCGCCGAACCCGGCGACCGTGGTGCCGAGCGCCAGCCACACCGGCAGCGAGCGCAGGGCGGCCAGCTCGCCGCGCAGGCCGGCGGCGGGAGCGGCGTGCCCGGGCGTGCGCGGGACCAGCAGGGCCAGCGAGGCGACGGCGGCGAGGCCGATGGCGGAGACCGCGAGGAAGGTGGCCCGCCAGCCGAGGTGCTGGCCCATCAGGGTGGCGGCCGGCACCCCCACGATGTTCGCGACGGTCAGGCCGAGGAACATCAGGGAGACCGAGCGGGCCCGCCGCTCCGGCGCGGCCAGGCCGGTCGCGACCACCGCGCCGACCCCGAAGAAGGCGCCGTGCGGAAGTCCGCTGAGCAGGCGTGCGGCGAGCAGCCAGCGGTGGTCGGGGGCGAGGGCGGACAGCGCGTTGCCCGCGACGAAGAGGCACATCAGGCCGATCAGGACCGTGCGGCGGGGCAGCCGGGCGGTCGCGGCGGCGAGCAGCGGCGCGCCGATCACCACGCCCAGGGCGTAGGCCGAGACCAGGTGGCCGGCGGTCGGGATCGAGGTGTGCAGGTCGTCCGCGACTTCGGGCAGCAGGCCCATCATCACGAACTCGGTGGTACCGATGCCGAACGCGCCCACGGCGAGGGCGAGCAGGGCGAGTGGCATGGGGGGCCTTTCGAGACGGTGGTCCGCGACCTTATGTTCAAGTACGGAACAAAGTCTGCCAGGCCCTGTGTTCCCGCACACCGCGGGGCGCCGCACGCCCCCGCGCGACCAGGGCTTTCAGGAGTCCGGTGTGGCGACCTTCACACGGGCCGCCACCGGCAGGTGGTCGCTGCCCGTCTCCGGCAGGGTCCAGGAGGTCTCCGGTTCGACTCCGCTGACCAGGATCTGGTCGATGCGGGCCATCGGGAAGGCGGCCGGCCAGCTGAAGCCGAAGCCGTCCCCGACCGCGCCCTGCGTGGAGCGCAGTTGGGAGGTGACGGCCCGCAGGGCACGGTCGTTCATGGTGCCGTTGAGGTCACCGAGCAGGATCTTGCGCGTCAGCCCCTCGTCGGCGATCGCCTCGCCGAGGGCGTCGGCGCTCTTGTCGCGCTGCCGGGCGGTGAAACCGGCCTCCATCTTCACCCGCACCGACGGCAGGTGGGCGACGTACACGGCGACCGCCCCGTCCGGGGTGTCGACGGTGGCCCGCATCGCGCGCTTCCAGCCCAGCTCGATGTCGACCGCGCGCACCGCCGTCATCGGGTACCTGCTCCACAGCCCGACGGTGCCGACGACCGCGTGGTACCGGTACACCGGCTTGAGCGCCCGTTCGTAGACCGGCACCGCGGACGCCTTCAGTTCCTCCAGGGCGAGCACGTCCGCACCGGAGGCGGCGACCTCGCGGGCGGTGCCGGACGGATCCGGGTTGTCGGCGTTGACGTTGTGCGTGGCCACCGTCAGATCTCCGCCGGAGCCGGTCTTGTCGGTGAGCAGCCCGCCGAACAGGTTCAGCCACACCACCGCCGGCAGCACCACCGCGAGGAGCGCGGTCGCGGACCGGCGCAGCAGCGCGAGGACCAGCAGGACCGGGACCAGCACCCCGAACCAGGGCAGGAAGGTCTCGGTGAGACTGCCCAGGTTGCCCACGTCGTTCGGGATGTGCGCGTGCACCACCAGCACCAGCGCCAGCAGCACCGCGAGAGCGGCGAGGACGAGGCCGCGCCGCCAGATCCGGGGGTCGCCGCGCCACGGACCGGCCAACCGGCCGGCCAGGCGGCGGAGTGGGGACCCCGGTCGCTCGCCCGCCGAGCCGCCGTCGTCCGTCTCCCTCAGATACGCCTGCTGCGCCATGCCGCCGCCTCACCTGCCTGCCGTGCACACCGTCGCCCCCAGCAGCTAGACCCTAGGGGATGAACGGTTCCGTTCTCCGCCGCCGCCCTGCGGCAACCGTACGGTCAGAAGGACGTGCGGGGCGGCGGCGCGGGTTC
Organism: Streptomyces sp. MS06; assembly: GCF_047200655.1. NCBI lineage: Bacteria > Bacillati > Actinomycetota > Actinomycetes > Kitasatosporales > Streptomycetaceae > Streptomyces > Streptomyces sp. MS06. The sequence goes on along the minus strand of NZ_JBJZOJ010000003.1, from coordinate 174,929 downwards.
CGGTCGCGGCCGACCCTGCGGGCTCTGTGACGAAATCCGCATATCCCGCCTCCCGACTAGGGGCTGACGGGGCGTAGACCGGCCATGACGGTGTCCAGGATCTGCGCCGGGAGATCCTCGGGCAGGTCCGCCTCCGGGCGCATCACGGTCCGGGTCAGCATCGGCCCGAAGATCAGGTCGTTGGCCAGTTCCACGTCGACGTCGGCCCGCAGTTCGCCGTCGCGCTGGCCGCGGCGCAGCACCTCCAGGGCGATCCGGCGGCGCGGGACGATGACGCTCGCGTGGTACGCGGCCCAGATCCTGGGGCTGCTCTTGGTCTGCGCGTAGACGTTGTGCAGGATCGCCGAGGCACGGCTGGCCAGGCCCCGCTGCCGCAGCGACTCCAGCATCACGAGCAGGTCCTCGCGCATCGAGGTGCCCGGGAGCTCGGGATCCGGCGGTTCGGCCGCCCGCAGCATGTCGACGAACAGCTCCTCCTTGCCGCTCCAGCGGCGGTAGATGGTGGCCTTGCCGACGCCCGCGGTGCGCGCGATCCGCTCGATGGACAGCTCGGCGAGCGGGACGCCGTCCTCCAGCAGCTTCATGGCCCCGTCCAGGATGGCGCGCTCCACCGCCTCGCTGCGGGGGCGTCCCCGGGCGGGCGTCCGGGCACAGGGGCCGGGGCTGTCGGCAAGGCTCACGTGGTTGGTCCCTTCGGTCGTGCTGAGGCATTCTGCCCCGCTACCCGGCCCCCGCGCGCCGCCCCCTCCGGCCGTTGGCCGGCCGGCCCGCGGCGCCTCGGCCGCCGACCGGGGGCCGCCGTCGGGGGGCGTCGTCCGGGGGCGTCGTCCGCCGGCACCGCCGCTCCCCCGGAGCGGTTTCCTACTCTCCCGCGGTCACCAACTCGGCCTCCTCCCGGCCCTCCTCGGGCTGGACCGGACGCCCCGGAAGGAACACGGCCACCACGACCGCGCCGAGGAGGGCGACGACCGAGCCGCAGACCGCGGTGACGTGCATGGCGTGCAGGAAGGCGTCGTTGGCGGGGCCCACCAGCGCCTCACCCCGTCCGCCGAGGCGGGCGGCGACGCCGAGGGTGGCCTCGATCGACTCCCCTGCCGTCTGGCGCAGGCCGACCGGGAGCGCGGTGAGCTTGTCCTCGATCCCGTTGCGGTAGGCGGTGGACAGCACCGAGCCGAGGACGGCGATACCGAGGGCGCCGCCGACCTGGCGGAAGGTGTTGCTGAGCGCGGAGGCGGAGCCGGCCTTCTCCCGGGGCAGCGCCTGCATGATGACGACGCTGGTCGGGGTCATGATGTGGGCCATGCCGGTGCCCATGAAGAAGAAGATGACCTCCAGGATCCAGATCGGTGTGTCCGCCTCCAGCGCGGCGAACGCGGCGAGCATCGCGGCGAGGAGGGTCATGCCGGCAGCGGTGGTGGCCCGGTTGCCGAACCGGTCGACGAGCAGCCTGGCCCGCGGCGCGAAGATCAGCTGCGCGACCGCCAGCGGGAGCATCAGCAGACCGGTCTGCAGCGGGGAGTAGCCGCGCACGCTCTGGGTGTAGAAGACGGAGAAGAAGGTCACGCCCATCAGTGCGAAGAAGACCAGCGTGATGGCGGCGATGGCCGCCGAGAACACCTTGTTCTTGAAGTAGGTGACGTCGATCGAAGGATGGTCGCTGCGCTTCTCGTGCACCACGAAGGCGGTCAGCGCGGCGAGTCCGGCGGCGACGGTCAGGAGCACCGCGGGGTCGGTGAAGTCGGCGAGCTGACCGCCCTTGATGATGCCGTAGACGAGCAGGACCAGGCCCACGACCGAGAGCACGACGCCGAGCGGGTCGACGCGCCCGGGGTTCGGGTCGCGGGAGTCGGGCACCAGCCACAGCATCAGCCCGAGCGCGAGAACCACGATCGGCACGTTGACCAGGAAGACCGAGCCCCACCAGAAGTGGTTCAGCAGCACACCGCCGGTGATCGGCCCGATGGCGATGGCGAGGCCGACGCCACCCGCCCAGATGCCGATGGCCTTGGGCTGCTCCTCGCGTTCGAAGACGTTCATCAGCACGGCGAGGGTGGCGGGCATCACGAAGGCGGCGCCCAGCCCCATCACCGCACGGAAGGCGATCAGCTGGCCGGGCGATCCGGAGAAGGCGGCCAGCGCCGAGCCGAGCCCGAAGACGGCGAGACCGCCGAGGAGGACCTTCTTGCGGCCCAGCCGGTCCCCGAGCAGGCCGGCCGTGAACAACAGGCCCGCGAAGACGAGGGTGTAGGCGTTGATCGCCCACTCCAGCTCGCTCTGCGTGGCTCCCAGGCCGGTCGGGGCCGGGGTCGAGATGGTCTTGATGGCGACGTTCAGGATCGAGTTGTCCAGGACGACGATCAGCAGGCTCAGCATCAGCGCGCCGAGAATCGCCCAGCGGCGCCGGTGCACCGCTTCCGGAATCCGGCCGGAAGGCACGACAGGGTTGGTCATGGTGCCACCCTAGAGCATTTCCGATACGGAACCGTCTCGTATCGAAACGCTTTGCCGAGACGTTACCCGCCCCCGCCCCCGCTGCGGGGCCGGCCCCGGCCCGGACCCCGACCCCGTTCCGGGGTGCCCGGTCCCGGTCCCGCCCCGGGGAAACGGACCCGGACGGGCATCGCGTTCACCACAGGCCCTGGCACCGCGTGGCACGAGGTGCCACCATGTAAGGGATCCGGGGACGCCGTCAGGGTGCCTCGAGATGACGTAAGGAGCCGTTGCAATGACGCAGCTTTCGGCTGCCCAGCCTGCGCAGCAGCAGAAGCCCTCCGACGCCGGCAAGGCGCTGTACGGAGGCAGGAGCACCCGCCGCATCACCGTGCGGGACATCGCCGCCGCCAAGGACCGCGGCGAGAAGTGGCCCATGCTCACCGCCTACGACGCGATGACCGCCTCCGTCTTCGACGAGGCCGGGATCCCGGTGATGCTCGTCGGCGACTCGGCGGGCAACTGCCACCTCGGGTACGAGACCACCGTCCCGGTCACACTCGACGAGATGACCGTGCTCTCCGCGGCCGTGGTCCGCGGCACCACCCGCGCCCTGATCGTCGGCGACCTGCCCTTCGGCTCCTACCAGGAGGGTCCGGTGCAGGCGCTGCGCTCGGCGACCCGCCTGGTCAAGGAGGCCGGGGTGGGCGCCGTGAAGCTGGAGGGCGGGGAGCGCTCGCACGAGCAGATCCGGCTGCTGGTGGAGTCCGGCATCCCGGTGATGGCGCACATCGGACTCACCCCGCAGTCCGTCAACGCGATGGGCTACCGCGTACAGGGCCGCGGTGAGGAGGCGGCGCAGCAGCTCCTCCGCGACGCCAAGGCCGTCCAGGACGCGGGCGCGTTCGCGGTGGTGCTGGAACTGGTGCCGGCGGAACTCGCGGCCGAGGTGACGCGGGTGCTGCACATCCCGACGGTCGGTATCGGCGCGGGCCCGGAGACGGACGCCCAGGTGCTGGTGTGGACGGACATGCTCGGGCTGACCTCCGGCCGGGTGCCGAAGTTCGTCAAGCAGTACGCCGACCTGCGCGGCGTCATGGGCGACGCGGCGAAGGCGTTCGCCGAGGACGTGGTGGGCGGGACGTTCCCGCTGGAGGAGCACAGCGTCCACTGACCGACCCGCGCGGAGGGCACCACGCGATGCCCTCCGCGTCCCGCGGCGCCGGGACAACGCCCCCGCGGCCTGCTCGGCGCCCGGCACACAGACCATCGCGGCACCACCCGGGCAGCCCCGCCGATCTTCCCCCGTCGGCGGGGCTGTCCGCCGCGTGCCGGCCCCGCGGGCCCCGCAGGCCGCGCGGAGGGCTCGGCCGGACACCGTCGACGGCCCGCCGGCAGCTCGTCGGTGGCCTGCCGGTGGTCTGTCGCCTGCCGGTGGTCTGCCGCCTGCCGGTGGTCTGCCGCCTGCCGGTGGTCTGTCGCCTGCCGGTGGTTTGTCGGCGGCCTGTCGGTGGGTCCGCGTTGCGTCGGTGGCCTGTCGGCGGTCTGTCGGCGGCCCCTGGCAGCGTCTTCGGCATGACGCGAATCGACGACGACCCCGGCGGCGCGGGAAGCGCCGTCACCGTACGGGGACTGGTCAAGCACTACGGCGAGACCAAGGCACTGGACGGTGTCGACCTGGACGTGCGCGAGGGCACGGTGATGGGGGTGCTCGGGCCGAACGGCGCCGGGAAGACCACCCTCGTACGGATCCTGTCCACGCTGCTCGCCCCCGACGCAGGGCAGGCCACGGTGGCCGGCTACGACGCCGTGCGGCAGCCGCGGCACCTGCGCAAGGTGATCGGACTGACCGGGCAGTACGCCTCCGTGGACGAGAAGCTGCCCGGTTGGGAGAACCTGTACCTGATCGGCCGCCTGCTCGACCTGTCCCGCCGGGCGGCCCGGGCCCGCGCCGACGAACTGCTGGAGCGGTTCTCGCTCACCGAGGCGGCCCGGCGACCGGCGAAGACCTACTCGGGCGGCATGCGGCGGCGCCTCGACCTGGCGGCCTCGATGATCGGGCACCCGGCGGTGCTGTTCCTCGACGAACCGACGACCGGCCTGGACCCGCGCACCCGCAACGAGGTGTGGGACGAGGTCAAGCGCATGGTGACGGGCGGCGTCACGGTGCTGCTCACCACCCAGTACATGGAGGAGGCCGAGCAGCTCGCCTCCGAACTGACCGTCGTGGACCGCGGCAAGGTCATCGCGGGCGGCGGCATCGACGAGCTGAAGGCGAAGGTCGGCGGACGCACCCTGCGGATCAGGCCCGCCGACCCGCTGCAACTGCGGCCGCTCGCCGGCTGGCTCGACGAACTCGGCATCACCGGGCTCGCCACGACCACCGTGGACAGCGAGCGCGGCGCGCTGCTCGTGCCGGTCCTCAGCGACGAGCAGCTGACCGCCGTGGTCGGCGCGGTCACCGCACGCGGTGTCACCCTGTCCTCCGTCACCACCGAACTTCCCAGCCTGGACGAGGTGTTCCTGTCCCTCACCGGCCACCGCGCCGGCGCCCCGCAGGAGACCCCGACCGCCGACACCCGACAGGAGGTCGCCGCATGACCGCCACCGCTCCGGCACCGGCACCGGTCGCCGACGCCCGCATCCCGCTGCGCGGACACCTCCGCCACACCGGCGCCCTGGTCCGCCGCAACCTGCTGTGGATCCGGCAGGACCCGGAGTCGATGTTCGACGCGCTGCTGATGCCGATCGTCTTCACGCTGCTGTTCGTGTACGTCTTCGGCGGCTCGATCGGGCAGGCCCTGGGCGGCGGCCAGGACCGGTACGTGCAGTACGTCATCCCCGGCATGCTCGCGATGATGAGCATGACGCTCTCGCAGGGCGTGGGCACCGGCTTCAGCCAGGACTTCAACAGCGGGGTCATGGACCGCTTCCGGTCGCTGCCGATCGGCCGCGGGTCCGTGCTGTTCGCGAAGATCACCGTCGAGCTGGTGCGGATGCTGTTCGCGACGGCGGTGCTGATGGCCGTCGCCGTACTGGTCGGCTTCGACATCACCGACTGGCCCGGCCTGCTCGCGGCCGTGGGGCTGTCCGTGCTCTTCGCCTCGTCGATCATGTGGGTGTTCCTCACTCTCGGCGTGATGCTGAAGAACGCCCAGTCGGTGCAGGCGATGGGCTTCCTGGTGCTGTTCCCGCTGCAGTTCGGCTCGTCGATCTTCGCGCCGACCTCGTCGATGCCGGGCTGGCTCCAGGCCTTCACCGACTACAACCCGCTGTCCACGCTGGCCGACGCGGCGCGCGGCCTGACGGTGGGCGGGCCGGTCGCGCACAGCCTGTGGGTGACCCTCGCCTGGTCGGCGGCGATCACCGCGGTGACGGCCCCGGTCGCCATCGGCAAGTTCACCCGGAAATGACGGCCCGGCCGGCCGGCCCTCGTCAGACCAGGGCGAGGGCCTGCACGGCGGTGAGGCGGGCGCCCTCCGCGCGGGCGGCCGTGTACGCGTCCTCGGTGAGGGCGGCGCGCACGGTCGCCTCGGCGTGCTCGCGGGCCGTGCGCTCGGCGAATCGGGTCACGTGCCCGGCCGGCAGCAGCGCGTCGGCGGCGCCCAGGCAGCGGGCGGCGTCCGGGGCCCGGCGGCCGCCGTCGGCGCCGGCCAGCGCAGACGCGACCAGGGTGAGGCACAGCGACTGCATATGCGGGGCGATCGCGCGGGACAGCGGTTCGTCGGCCCGGGCCAGCGCCCGGCGGCCCTTGTCGAGCGCCTGAGCGTGGTGCCCGTCGAAGACGTCCAGCCAGCCTTCCTGGGCGAGCAGGAAACCATCGAAGATCACGAACGTGCCGGGGCCGAAGTCCTCGCGGACCCTGCCGAGTTGCTCGCGCGCTTCCGCGGTGCGCCCGGTGACGCTGAGCCAGCCGGCGAGGAAGAGGCGTGCGAAGGGCATCGCGTCGGTGGGCCCGCCGTCCTCCCCGCCCGCCACCTCGCGGAGCAGCGCCTCGCCCCGCTCGGCCTCCCCGACCTCCAGCAGCGCGCTGCCCAGCCGGGCGGTGAGCACCGCCACCTGGGCGCGCGCACCCAGTTCCTCGGCCTGCGCGACGGCGGCCTCGTAGTCCGCCGCGGCCCGGTCGAACGCGCCGCGGCGCTCGTGGGCCTCCCCTCGGGCGGACAGCGCCTCCGCGACGCCCCACGCGTCACCGAGCCGCCGGAAGGTCTCCAGGGCCTCGTCGGCGTCCCGGGTGGCGTGGCCGGCCGAGTCGACGCGGTTGGCGAGGAGGTTGGCCCGCATCTGGAGGCAGACGGCGAGGTCCCACTCGTAGTCGGGTCGGCTGCGGCAGGTGCGGACGGCCTCCTCGGAGATGACGCGGACCCGCTCCATGTCGCCGCCGAGGAGCACCGCGAAGAACCAGAGGTAGCCGGGCGACCGGCAGGTCTGGGGCATTCCGGGGCGGTAGGTCGCCGCGATCACCCGCAGCTTCTCCTTCGCCTCCGGGGTCTCCCAGGCCTCCGGTTCGGTGTCCATGCAGGCGAGGTGGGTGAGATGGAGCCCGCGCCGCGCCTCGGCGAGCGGTTCACCGGTCCACGGCGGCGGGTCGTCCGTGACGCGTTTCCAGACCGGCTCGGCGGGGCGGACGGGCGCGGCGAACGGGTCCGGGCCGAGGTCCATGACCTCCCGCGCCCAGTGGCGGGCCTCCGGACGCAGGTCGCGCATCTGCCAGTACCAGCCGAGGGACAGCACCAGGCAGAGCGCCTCCTGCTCGTCCTGCTCGGTGATCGCGTGGCGCAGCGCGGTGCGCAGGTTGTCGTACTCCCGCTCCAGTCGCCCGATGGCGGCGCGCTGGCCGGGTCCGCGGAGCAGCGGGTCGGTGGTGCGGGCCAGTTCCCGGTAGTACGTCAGGTGGGCGCGCTCGGCGTCCGGGCGCCGGCCGGACTCGTCGAGGCGTTCGGAGGCGTACTCGGCGACGGTCTCCAGCAGCCGGTAGCGCATCGCACCGTCGCCGGAGGGCGCCGCGACCACGAGGGACTTGTCGACGAGCGAGCCGAGCGCCTCGAACGCGGCGGGGCCGCAGACGGCCTCGGCGGCGGCCAGGTCGCAGCCGCCGGCGAACACCGACAGCCGCCGCAGCACGTCCCGTTCGGCCGTGTCGAGGAGGTCCCAGGACCAGTCGACGACGGCCCGCAGGGTCTGCTGGCGGGGCAGCACGGTACGGCTGCCGGAGGTGAGCAGCCGGAAGCGGTCGTCGAGCCGGTCCGCTATCTGGCGGGGAGTCAGCATCCGTAGCCGGGCGGCGGCGAGTTCGATGGCGAGCGGCAGGCCGTCCAGGCGCCGGCAGATCTCGGCGCAGGCCTCGGCGGTCGCCGCGTCGGCCCGTGCGCGGAAGCCCGGGCGGGCGGCCGCGCCGCGTTCGTCGAGGAGCCGCAGCGCGACCGGCTCGGGGAGTGGTTCCACGGGCCGCAGCACCTCGCCGGGGACGCCGAGGGGTTCGCGGCTGGTGGCGAGCACCGTCAGCTCCGGGCAGCGGGCCAGCAGCTCCGCGGCCAGCGCGGCGGCCGCGTCCACGACGTGCTCGCAGTTGTCGAGGATGAGCAGCATCCGGCGGCGCGCGCAGTGCTCGGCGAGGCGTACGACGGGATCGGCGGGGCGCTCCGCCGCGGCCCTGATCTCCTCGGCGCCCGCCCCGCGCAGCACGGTCTCGCGGGCCCCGAGGGCGGTCAGTACGGCCTCCGGCACCGCTTCCGGGTCGTCCAGCGGGGCCAGTTCGGCCAGCCACACCCCGTCCCGGGCGGCGTCCCGCACGGTCTCCGCGGCTTCCTGGGACAGCCGTGTCTTGCCGGCCCCGCCGGGACCGAGCAGCGTGACGAGCCGCGCGGTCTCGAGGTCGTCGCGCAGGTCCGCGATGTCGGCCTCCCGTCCGACGAAGGAGGTGAGTCGGGCGCGGAGGTTCCCGCGGACGCGGGCCCCGGACACCGGGGCGGAGGAGTGCGCCGGGGCGGCCCCGTCGGGGTGGGCGTGCGGCGGTGCGACCCCGGTCGGGTGGGCGTGCGGCGGTGCGGCACCCGCGGGGAGGCGGCTCGCGGCTGCCTGCGGGGCCGGCCCTGCGGAGGGCCCGGGCACCGGGTGGGGGCCGGCGACGGGGTCCAGCAGCCGGGCGTGCAGTTCCCGCAGCTCCGGGCCGGGGTCCGTGCCGAGCCGGTCGGCGAGCAGCCGGCGCACGTCCTCGTAGGCGGCCAGCGCCTCCGCGGCCCGGCCGGTGTCGCGCAGCGCGCGCATCCGCAGCGCCTGCAGGGGCTCGTCCAGCGGATGGGCGTCGCACAGGGAGGTCAACTCGGGCAGCGCGTGGTCGGCGTCGCCGAGGGCGAGCGCGGCGGCGAGCCGGGCGCGGCGGGCGTCCAGCAGCCGCCGGTCGCAGCGGGCGGCCTCGGCGGCGCGGTCGGGCAGGTCGGCCAGCGCGGGCCCGTACCACAGGGCGAGTGCGTCGTCGAGGACGGCGGCCGCCTTGGCGGGGTCGCCGTCGGCGAGGGCGCGCAGGCCGTCGCCGGTCAGCCGCTCGAAGCGGTGCAGGTCCACGTCCTCGGGCGGGGCGGCCAGCAGGTAGCCGCCCTCGGCGGAGCCGACCGCGTCGGCGCCCAGGGCCCGGCGCAGCCGCCCGACGAGGGCCTGCAGCGCGCCGGTCGCGTCCGTCGGCCGGTCCGCGTCCCACACCTCCGCCACCAGCCGCCCGACCGGCACGGTCCGGCCCGCCCGCAGGGCGAGCACGGTCAGCAGGGCGCGCAGCCGCGCTCCGCCGAGGGGGACGGCCGTGCCGTCGGGGCGGATCGCCCGGGTGGTGCCGAGGATGCGGTAGCGCACGGGGGCCATTGTCCCGGATCGGTCCGGAGCGGGCGGACGGCTCATGGAGGTCATCCTCGGGGAACCCCTGCCTGGCCGCGAGACGTTTTCACCGAGCGCGATACGGTCGGGCAGTCCTGTGCGCGCACGACAAGTCAGGAGCCCCGCCCATGACCATCGCGACCACCCGCCGCGCCGACGAACGGCGGATCAGCCCGGTCTTCCTCGGCATCCTCGCCGTGATGGCGGTCACCGGCTGGGCCACCTGGACCGGGTACGCCGAGCAGCCGGGCACCGCGGTGTTCCTGTTCGTGACGTCGGCCTGGATCGTCTCGCTGTGCCTGCACGAGTACGCCCACGCCCGCACCGCGCTGCACGGCGGCGACCTCACGGTCGGCGCGAAGGGCTATCTGACGCTGAACCCGCTGAAGTACACGCACGCGCTGCTGAGCATCGTGCTTCCGGTGCTCTTCGTGATCCTGGGCGGTATCGGACTGCCGGGCGGCGCGGTCTTCATCGAGCGCGGCCGGATCCACGGCCGCTGGAAGCACAGTCTGATCTCGGCTGCGGGCCCGCTGACGAACGTGCTCTTCGCGATCGTGTGCACGGCGCCGTTCTGGCTGCACGCACTGGACGGGGTGCCGGCGGACTTCCGGTACGCGCTCGCCTTCCTGGCGCTGCTGCAGGTCACGGCGGCGATCCTGAACTTCCTGCCGGTCCCCGGGCTGGACGGCTACGGGGTGATCGAGCCGTGGCTGTCGTACGGCGTGAAGCGGCAGGTGGAGCCGTTCGCGCCGTTCGGGTTGATGTTCGTGTTCGCGCTGCTGTGGGTGCCGTCGTTGAACGGCGCGTTCTTCGACGGTGTCGACGCGGTCCTGCGCGGCCTGGGCGTCAGCGACTTCGACACCGCCGCCGGCTGGTCGCTCTACCGCTTCTGGTAGGCGGCGGCCGCCCTGCCGCGTCGCAGGTAGTACCAGGTCATGTTGGACGACAGTCCGGCGAGCAGCACCCAGACGATCCCCAGCCAGCTGCCCTGGACGAAGGAGACCACGGCCGCGGCCACGGCGAGCAGGCAGACGGCGAGGGTGTAGAGGGCGAGGCGGGGCATGGCGGTCGGCTCCTGTCGGGGACACTGCGGGCACTGCTGGCGCCCCCAGTGTCCCCCATGGCCCGCCCTTCCGTGACGCGGAGGCCCGGCCGGGGCCGGGTCACACGTCCCCGAGGCGGGCCCGGGTCACACGTCCCCGAGGCGGGCCCGGGTCACACGTCCGTGACGCGGAGTCCCGCGTGCGCCTTGTAGCGGCGGTTCACGGAGATCAGGTTGGCGACGAGCGACTCGACCTGGTGGGCGTTGCGCAGCCGGCCGGCGAAGACGCCCCGCATGCCGGGGACGCGGCCGGCCAGCGCCTGCACGGTCTCCACGTCGGCGCGTTCCTCGCCGAGCACCATCACGTCGGTGTCGATCCGCTCGACCGCCGGGTCCAGCAGGAGCACCGCGGACAGGTGGTGGAAGGCGGCGGTGACCCGGGAGTCGGGCAGCAGCGCGGCGGCCTGCTCGGCGGCGCTGCCCTCCTCGGGCCGCAGCGCGTAGGCGCCCTTCTTGTCGAAGCCGAGCGGGTTGACGCAGTCGACGACGAGCTTGCCGGACAGGTCGGCACGGAGCGACTCCAGCGTCCTGGCGTGTCCGTCCCAGGGCACGGCGACGATCACGATGTCGCTGCGGCGGGCGGCCTCGGCGTTGTCGGCGCCCTCCACGCCGTGCCCGAGTTCGTCGGCGGCGGACCGCGCACGCTCGGCGGCCCGCGAACCGATGATCACCTTCTGCCCGGCCCGGGCGAAGCGGAGGGCGAGCCCCTTGCCCTGCGGGCCGGTCCCGCCGAGCACGCCGACCACCAGTCCGGAGACGTCGGGCAGGTCCCAGGGGTCCTTGGCGGGGGCCTTCCGGTCGCTCGGGCCCTGCTGTGCGCTGTCGCTTGAGGTCATGGGGCGACTCTACGTGCGGGCCGCACCGGCGCGGGCACCGCTTCGGCGGGGGCAACACGTCGGCGGGGCACCACTTCGGCGAGGCGCGGCCCGGCGAGCAGAACCCGCGGCGGGAGAACCGGCGGCAGGCAGGACCGCCGGGGAGGGGCTGCCCGCCGCGTGGGGCGCCGTGGCCGGGGCCGCGCGGAAAAGCGGTTGCCGCGGTCGGCGTTCACGGCGGACCGTTGCCCCTCGTGACCGACGACTCCCCCGCACCCGCCGCCTCGCGGCGCGGCACCCTGCTGCCCGACCTCGCCCCCTGGCGGGCCTCCGCGGACTTCCGGCGGCTGTGGCTGGCGGGGCTGGTGTCGAACTTCGGTTCCTTCCTGACCTTCGTGGCACTGCCGGTGCAGGTGAAGCAGCTCACCGGCTCGGCCGCGGCGGTGGGTGCGCTCGGCGCGGTGGAGCTGCTGCCGCTGGTGGTGTGCGGGCTGTACGGCGGCGCGCTCGCGGACGCCTTCGACAAGCGGCGGCTGATCCTTTGGACGGAGGCCGGGCAGGGGCTGCTGAGCGCGGTGCTGCTGGCCGACGCGCTGCTGCCGCGTCCGGCGCTGTGGCCGCTGTACCTGGTGGCCGCGGTGTCCTCGGCGCTGGGCGCGGTGCAGCGGCCCGCACTGGACTCGCTGTGGCCGCGGATCGTGGCGCACGCGGACCTGCCGGCCGCGGCCTCCCTGAACTCGCTGCGGTGGACGGTCGGCGGCGTCGCGGGGCCGGCGCTGGCCGGCGTGGTCGTCGCCTGGGCGGGACTCGGCTGGGCGTACGCCGCGGACGTGCTGACCTTCGCCGTCTCGCTGGCGTACATCCGGCGTATCGCCCCCTCCCCCGCCTCGCACGAGGCCTCGCGGCCGTCCCTGCGCTCGATCGCCGAGGGCGCCCGGTACGCCTGGAGCCGCAAGGAGCTGCTGGGCACCTACGCCGTCGACCTGGCCGCGATGTTCCTGGCGATGCCGCTGGCCGTGCTGCCGTTCCTCGCGGACGGGCTGGACGCGGCGTGGTCGCTGGGCCTGATGTACGCGAGCATCCCGGCGGGGGCGCTGCTGGTGAGCCTGACCAGCGGCTGGACCGCGCGGATCCACCGGCACGGGCGGATGGTCGCGGTGGCGGCCGCGGGGTGGGGGCTGGCCGTGGCGGCCGCCGGGGCCTCGGGCAACGTGTGGCTGGTGCTGCTGTTCCTGATGCTCGGCGGCGGATGCGACATGGTCAGCGGGATCTTCCGGTCCGCGATGTGGAACCAGACGATCCCGGACGAGCTGCGCGGCCGGCTCGCCGGGATCGAACTGCTGTCGTTCTCGGTGGGCCCGACGCTCGGCCAGGTCCGCGCCGGGTCCACCGCCGCCTGGCTGGGTGTGCGGGCGTCGGTGGGTGCCGGCGGGCTGCTGTGCGCGGGCGCGGTCGGGCTGCTGGCGCTGTGCCTGCCGCAGCTGATCGGGTACGACGCGCGGACCAGCGTGCACGCGGTGCGGCTGCGCGAGCGGCGGGAGGCCGCCGCCCGTGCGGGGACGTGATCAGTCCTCGTCGGCCGCTCCGCCCGCGGGGGTGTCGTGCCAGCGGGGGTCGTTCTCCCACTCCAGGTTGCGCTCGCGTGCGGTCTGCATCGCGTGTTCGGCCTCCTGCCGGGAGGCGTAGGGGCCGAATCGGTCCTTGGCGGGGCACTCCGGGCCCTCCTCGACCTTCCTGTGCTCCAGGCAGTAGTACCACTCGCCCGGTTTCCCGACCGTCCGCTTCTTGAACAGGGCCATGCCGGCTCCTTTCGCCCTTCTGATCGCCACGGACATGGTCGCCCACGGCGGGGGTGCCGCGCCCGGCGACAGGCGACGTCTGCCCCGCATCGGGGCGCGGCACGCCCGTGCGCGGCACCGGGCGCCGTTGCGGCGCGGGCGGGTGCGGCCCGGCGCGGGACTAGACTCGCCGGCATGTCTGGCCAGTCACTGCTCGTCCCAGGGGAGCTGTCTCCCACCCGTTCCGTGCCCGGAAACATCCGCCGCCCCGAGTACGTCGGAAAGCCCGCGCCGACTCCGTACTCGGGCCCCGAGGTGCAGACCCCGGAGACCGTCGAGGCGATGCGTGTCGCCGGCCGGATCGCCGCGCGGGCGATGGCGGAGGCGGCGAAGATCATCGCGCCGGGTGTGACGACGGACGAACTGGACCGGGTGGCGCACGCCTACATGTGCGACCACGGCGCCTACCCCTCCACGCTCGGCTACCGCGGCTTCCCGAAGTCGCTGTGCACCTCGGTCAACGAGGTGATCTGCCACGGCATCCCGGACTCGACGGTGCTGCGGGACGGCGACATCGTCAACCTGGACGTGACCGCGTACATCGGCGGGGTGCACGGCGACAACAACGCCACCTACCTGGTCGGGGACGTGGACGAGGAGTCCCGGCTGCTGGTGGAGCGGACCCGGGAGGCGCTGAACCGCGCGATCAAGGCGGTCCGGCCGGGCCGGCAGGTCAATGTCATCGGCCGGGTCATCGAGTCGTACGCGAAGCGCTTCGGCTACGGCGTGGTCCGCGACTTCACGGGCCACGGCATCAACTCGTCCTTCCACTCGGGCCTGATCATCCCGCACTACGACAGTCCGCACGCGACGACGGTCATGCAGCCGGGGATGACGTTCACGATCGAGCCGATGCTGACGCTCGGCACGCACGAGTACGACATGTGGGTCGACGGCTGGACGGTCGTGACGAAGGACCGCAGGCGGACCGCGCAGTTCGAGCACACGCTGGTGGTGACGGACACCGGCGCGGAGATCCTCACCCTGCCCTGACCCGCCCGGACCCCGGTGCCCGACCGGGGCGCAGTGCCCGACCGGGGCGCAGTGCCCGACCGGGGCGCAGTGCCCGACCGGGGCACGGTGCCCGACCGGGGCGCGGTCGCCCGCGCCCCCGGGTCAGCGTTCCAGGGTCACGCGTCCGCCGATCTCCACCCAGCCGTGCGGCTGGGGTGCCGTGAGGAGCTGCGAGCCCGCGCCCTGGGTGATGTTGAGGGCGCGGCCGAGCCGGTCGGTGAGCAGCAGGGCCGCCGCGCCCGTCGCCTCGTCCTCGTCGATGCCGTCGTCGCGGCCGGGGAAGGCGCGGGCGCGGATCCGCCCGGCGGGTTCGTCCTCCCAGGCCCAGGCGTAGATCCACTCCCCCTTCGGCGGGACGGGCAGGTCGTCGACCTCGGCGGCGGTGGCGTACCGGCGCAGCGTGCGCGGCGGCGCCCACTCCGCGCGGGCCTCGATCCAGCTGAACTCGCCGTCCAGGCGGGTGCCCGCGGTGCCGGCCGGGGTGACCAGTTCGGGGACGTCCAGCAGCCAGGCCGTACCGACGCACGGGTGCCCGGCGAAGGGCAGGCGGGAGGTGGGTGTGTAGATGTCGATGACGCCGCGCTCGGGGTCGTCGACGAACACCGTCTCGCTGAAGCCGAGTTTCGCGGCGAGCGCCTGCCGGTCGTCGCGCCCGGGCAGTGCGGAGCCGTCGCGGACGACGCCCAGTTCGTTGCCGTATCCGCCGTTCGGAGCGCAGAACACGCGCAGCACGTCGTAGTCGGTCACAGGGGCATTGAAGCATCAGGCGGGCGGCCGGGCGCCGGCCCGGCGGCGCCTGCGGGGAGCGGCCGGGTACAGGCGAGCGGACGCGGGCGGCGGGTTGCGGGACGGGGCGCACGGGTCGGGCCGTCCGGTGGGGCGGGCGCGCCCGGGCGTGCTGCCGTGCGCCGGCCGGGCGCGGGCGGCCGGGCGCCTTCGGGTCGGGGCACGGCGGCACGCACCCCACCAGGTCACTTGACTGTTCATTGACTTCCGCTTGACTCTTGCTTTGCCTTCTCGTGATCGCCCCGCGTCCGTACCGCCTCCGTGAGACCTGAATCACGGCATGAAGGGGCCCAGGTGAGGTAAGCCTCCGATAAGTTAGGCGAGCCTCACCAACCTTCCGGGTGGGGCGAACCTCCGCTTCACCGACAGCAAGCCAGAGCCGCCAGGAGCCCGCATGCGAGCCGCCAGACTCTCCGTCACCACCGCCGTCGCCACGGCCGCGGTACTGACCGCCGTCACCGGCTGCACCCAGAAGAGCACCGCCGGCGGGGACGGCACGATCGAGGTGACGGCCGCCGACTCCACCTGCACCACCTCCACCAAGTCCGTCCCGGCCGGGCGCGTGACCCTGCAGATCGAGAACAAGGGGTCGAAGGCCACCGAGGTGGAGATCCTCTTCCCGGACGACCGCATCGTCTCCGAGAAGGAGAACATCGGCCCCGGCACCAAGTACACGCTGACCGCCGAGGTCAAGGCGGGCTCCTACGAGATCGCCTGCCGCCCCGGCATGAAGGGCAGCGGCATCCGGCAGAAGCTCACCGTGGCCGGCGCCGGCACCCCCGCCGAGAACGACCCGCGCCTGGACAAGGCCGTCGCCGCCTACCGCGCCTACGTGCAGGCACAGGCCGACGAGACGCTGCCCAAGGCCGAGGCGTTCGCCGCGGCGGTCGGGAAGGGTGACCTGGAGGCCGCCAAGCAGGCCTACGCCCCGTCCCGCATCGGCTGGGAGCGCACCGAGCCGGTCGCCGAGTCCTTCGGCGACATCGACCCCGAGGTCGACGTCCGCGAGGACGGCCTGGAGCCCGGCCGGAAGTGGACCGGCTGGCACCGCCTGGAGAAGGCCCTCTGGAAGGACGGGAGGATCGGCGCCGACGAGAAGGCGCTCGCCACCAAGCTCGTCACCGACCTCAAGGACTGGCAGAGCCGGGTCGGCAAGGCCGACATCACCCCCAGCTCCATGGCCAACGGGGCCAAGGAGCTCCTCGACGAGGTCGCCACCGGCAAGGTCACCGGCGAGGAGGAGCGCTACTCGCACACCGACCTGGTCGACTTCAAGGCCAACCTCGAGGGCGCGCAGCAGGCCTACGAACTGCTCAAGCCGGTCGCCCGGGAGAACGACGAGGCGCTGACCGCCGAGCTGGACAAGCAGTTCGCCGCGCTGTCCGCGCTGCTCGACAAGTACCGCACCGGCGCCGGCACCTACGCGTTCACCTCGTACGACAAGGTCGGCGAGGCCGACCGCAAGAGCCTGTCGGACGCGGTGAACGCGCTCGCCGAACCCCTGTCCAAGCTCGCCGCAGCCGTCGTGAAGTGAGAGGTAGCCGACGATGACGGAGTCCCAGAAGACCGCTGACGGTACCGGGGAAGCCGCCGCGCGGGCGTCGTCCCCCTCGCGCCGCTCCCTGATCGGCTGGGGCGGTGCCGGGCTCGCGCTCGGCGCCGCCGCGGCCGGCGGCGCGGTCGCGATGGCCCGGGCCGGCGACGACATGGAGCCGGCCGGCGCCGCGATGGGCGGCGCGGTGGACTTCCACGGCGCCCACCAGGCCGGCATCGCCACCCCGGTGCAGGACAGGCTGCAGTTCGCCGCGTTCGACGTCAGGACCGAGGACCGGGCCGCGTTCGTCCGCCTGCTCAAGGACTGGACGCAGGCAGCCCGCCGGATGACCGCCGGGAAGCCCGTCGGGGACGGCGCCTACGGCGGGCTGCCCCAGGCTCCGCCGGACGACACCGGCGAGGCCCTCGGCCTGAAGCCCTCCCGGCTGACGCTCACCATCGGCTTCGGGCCGTCCCTGTTCGAGAAGTTCGGCCTCCGCGACAAGCGGCCCGCGGGCCTGGTCGACCTGCCGAAGTTCCCCGGCGACAACCTCGAGGCGAACCGCAGCGACGGCGACCTGTGCATCCAGGCCTGCGCCGACGACCCGCAGGTCGCCGTGCACGCCATCCGCAACCTGGCCCGGATCGGCTTCGGGACGGTGGCCGTGCGCTGGTCCCAACTCGGCTTCGGCAAGACCTCCTCCACCACTCCGGACGCGCAGACCCCGCGCAACCTGATGGGCTTCAAGGACGGCACCCGCAACATCGCCGGGACGGAGACGGACCGGCTGAAGAAGTTCGTGTGGGTGGACGGCAAGGACCTCGACGGCGCCTCCGCGTGGATGGCCGGCGGCTCCTACCTGGTCGCCCGGCGCATCCGGATGAACATCGAGACCTGGGACCGCACTTCGCTGCGCGAGCAGGAGGACGTGTTCGGCCGCGACAAGGGCGAGGGCGCACCGGTCGGAAAGGCCTCCGAGCACGACGAGCCGTTCCTGAAGGCGATGAAGCCCGACGCGCACGTGCGGCTCGCCCACCCCGACTCCAACAGCGGGGTGGCGATCCTGCGCCGCGGCTACTCCTTCACCGACGGCACCGACGGACTCGGCCGCCTGGACGCCGGCCTGTTCTTCCTGGCCTACCAGCGGGACGTGCGGAAGGGGTTCATCCAGATCCAGCAGAACCTCTCCCGCGGCGACGCGCTCAACGAGTACATCCAGCACGTGGGTTCGGCGGTCTTCGCGGTTCCCCCCGGCGTCCGCGACTCCGGCGACTGGTGGGGCAGCACGCTGTTCCCCGAGGAGGCGTGAGACTCGTGTTCTCCAACTACCTGATCGGCCTGCGCGAGGGGCTGGAAGCCAGTCTCGTCGTCTGCATCCTCATCGCCTACCTCGTCAAGACGGGCCGCCGGGACGCCCTGCGGCCCATCTGGACCGGCATCGCCATCGCCGTGGCGATCGCGCTCGGCTTCGGCTGCGTCCTGGAGTTCGGCTCCCAGGAGCTGACGTTCCAGGCGCAGGAGGCGCTCGGCGGCAGCCTGTCGGTCCTCGCGGTCGGCCTGGTGACCTGGATGGTGTTCTGGATGCGGCGCACCGCCCGGCACCTGAAGGCGGAACTGCACGGCAGGCTGGACGCGGCCCTGGCGATGGGCACCGGCGCGCTGGTGGCCACCGCGTTCCTCGCGGTGGGCCGCGAGGGCCTGGAGACCGCGCTGTTCGTGTGGGCGTCGGTGCACGCCGCCTCCGACGGCA
Source organism: Streptomyces sp. MS06 (assembly GCF_047200655.1). Taxonomy (NCBI): domain Bacteria; kingdom Bacillati; phylum Actinomycetota; class Actinomycetes; order Kitasatosporales; family Streptomycetaceae; genus Streptomyces; species Streptomyces sp. MS06. The sequence goes on along the minus strand of NZ_JBJZOJ010000003.1, from coordinate 156,790 downwards.
CCCCCCGCCCGCTGGTCGGCGTGGCGCTCGGACTGGCCACCGCGGTGCTCCTCGGCTGGCTGTTCTACCGCGGCGCCCTGCGGATCAACCTCGCCAAGTTCTTCACCTGGACCGGCGGCATGCTCGTCGTCGTCGCCGCGGGCGTGCTCGCCTACGGCTTCCACGACCTGCAGGAGGCCGGCTGGCTGCCCGGCCTGACCCACCTGGCCTTCGACGTCAGCGGCACCGTCGACCCGTCGAGCTGGTACGGGACCCTGCTGAAGGGCGTGTTCAACTTCCAGCCCGACCCGACCGTGCTCCAGGTCACGGTGTGGCTGCTGTACCTGGTCCCGACGCTCGCGCTGTTCCTCGCCCCGATAGGGTTCCCCTCCGGGAAGGGGAAGGTGGAGGAGCGCGATGAGCAGGGAACGCGGCCGTCGCAGGCCTCGCAGGCGTGAGAGCGGCGCTCGCATGGCGGCCGCCCTCACCGCCGTGGCGCTCACGGCGAGCGGATGCGTGGTGGTGCACGGGGAGCGCGCGGTGCTGCCCGCCGCCGGCCGCGGCGAAGCGGCCGAGGCGCTGCGGCAGTTCACCGAGGCGTACAACGCGGCGGACAAGGCCTACGACGGTTCGCTGGACGCCGGCCGCACCACCGGGGCGCTCGGCGACATCGACGCGGCACGGCTGAAGGCCGGGCACGTCAACCACCCGCAGGGCAACTCCTCGTACACGCCGCTGGAGCTGACGGACGCGAAGTTCACCGTCCCGAAGAAGGCGGGCTGGCCGCGCTGGTTCCTCGCCGACACCAAGGCGAACAAGGGTGCCGCGGCGCGCTGGCTGCTGGTGTTCGTGCGCCACGACCTCGACGAGCCCTGGCGGGTGGCTTATCTGACGCTGGTCGCGCCGGGCGCGGTGCCCGCGTTCCGGAAGGACGCCGACGGCTGGGCCGAGACGGTCCCCGTGCAGTCGGCGGGGTTCGCCGTCCGGCCGGACGAGCTGAGCCGGAAGTACGTGCACTACCTCCGGGACGGCGGCGGCGTCTTCGCGGACGGCACCCACACCAGCCGGTGGCGCGCCGAGCGGGAGCGCCGGGCCACCCGGCCGGGCCTGGTCACCCAGTACATCGACGAGCCGGTGGCCGACGGCGACTACGCGCCCCTGGCGCTGCGCACCGCGGACGGCGGCGCGCTGGTGTTCTTCACCACCCGCCACTACCAGAAGCAGACCGCAGCCGCGGGCGCCTCCGTCCCCACCCCCGACAAGGGGGTGCTGGCCCTGACCACGGGTGAGATCAAGCAGTCGCTCACCATGGACACCCTGTCCAACGAGGTGGCCCTGGACCCGCGGCAGGGCGCCGACGACGGGAAGGTCCACGTGCTGGGCCGCATCCAGGGCCTCATCTCCGCGCAGGGAGGCTGACCCGGTCCCGGGTCCCCGGCCGCCGGCCGGGTGCGGCCGGCCCCGCCGGAGGACTCCTCCGTCCTCCGGGAGCCGTCAGTGGCGCAGGGGCCAGGCCGCCTGCGCGTGGTCGGGCTCCGCGGCGGCGTACCGGGCACAGGCCTCGGTCAGGATCTCCAGCAGGCTCAGCGGGTCCGGCAGCTCGTGCTCCGGGCCGCGCAGCCAGTGCACGGCGCGGCCGTCGTCGCCGGGCAGCCGGGCGGGCGGCACCAGGACGTAGGAGCCGCGGCAGTGCCAGCGCAGGCCCGGATGCTCGTCCATGGTCTCGGGGTGGCAGTCCAGCTCGCACGGCCACCACTCGTCCTCGTCCTCGGGGGTGCCGCGGGTGAGGGTGAAGAACAGCATGCGGCCGTCGTCGCTCTGCGCGACCGGTCCGACGTCCACTCCGGAGGACAGGAGCCGGTCCAGGGCCTGCCGGCCCGCCTCCACCGGCACGTCGAGCACGTCGTGCACCGTGCCGGTCGCGGTGATGAAGTTGGCCTGCGGCTGGTGCCGGGCCCAGCGCTCGACCTGCGCCCGGTCGGTGGTGGACTGCGTCTGCCAGGCGAACGACACCGGGTGCCGGGCCGGGGTCGGGCAGCCGACCCGGTCGCAGGAGCAGCGGTAGCCCGCGACGGGGTGTGCGGCGGGTGCCAGGGGCAGCCCGGCAGCGGCGGCGGCGAGCAGCAGGGGCTCACGGCCGTCCCCGTCGGCGGGGCCCTGGGGGGCGCCGCCGCGCAGCCAGTGGGTGAGTCTGCCCCGCAGACCGTTCCGGGCGCCGAACTCCGCGCTCATCTGTCCCCTCGTCTCGCTGTGGTGCCGACAGCATGCCCTATGGTCGCACCCTCCGGCGCCTCGGGGGGCCGGAGCCCGCGCACGGGGCGGCGGGGGCGGTGGGGGCACGGGGGCAGGACGTACCCCGCACCGGGACGGCACGCCCCGAGTACCGCCGGGACGGGCGGCAATGAGCGGTGGCGGTTCAAGGGCGGGCCGGGGGCCGTTGCGCGGCGGGGGCCGGGGGCCGTTGCGCGGCGGGGCCGGGGGCCCGGTGCGCGGCGGGGGCCGGGGGCCCAGTGCGCGGCGGGGGCCCGGTCCGGGGCGGGCGCGTTCCGCGCGGGGCGGGACCAGCGGGGTGGAACGAGCGGGGCGGGACCGGACCTCGGGGAGGGAACGCGGGGAGGGCGTCAACCCGGGTTCCCGTCGGACGACGACGGCGACGGCGACGGCGGCGGCGGCCAGGGGTCGCCCCAGTCGGCGTCGCGGGCGGCCCGGTACAGGTCGCCGTGGCGCTTGGTGACCGTGGTGCGGCGCAGCCGCGGTTCGGGCTCGCACAGGTCGAGCAGGACCTGCCCCTTGCGGATCTGCGGCCTGCGGACGATGCGGGCGGGGGTGGGCGGGCCGGCCTCGGCGGGGAGGCGCACGGCGGCGACGTAGGCGAACTTCTCGTCCTCGTGGGCGAGCGAACCGCCCTTGACCCGCCGGTGCAGGGAGGAGCGGCTGACGCGGGCGGAGAAGTGGCACCAGTCGGTGCCGGGTGCGATGGGGCAGGCCTCGCTGTGCGGGCAGGGCGCGGCGATGCGGAAGCCCGCGCCGGTCAGCCGGTCGCGCGCCTGGAGGATCCGGGTGTAGCCGTCGGGGGTGCCGGGCTCGACGATCACCACGGCCCGGGCGGCTCGTGCGGCGGCGTCGACGAGGGCGGTCCGGTCGTCGGGGGCGAGTTCGTTGAGGACGTAGGAGACGGTGACGAGATCGGTGCTCTCCAGGGTGAGCGCTGCTCCGATCCGGGAGCGCTGCCAGCGGGCCTCCCGTAGGGCGGGCCGTGACGCGGCGATCTCCCGGCCGAGGGCGAGCGCCGGTTCGGCCCAGTCGAGCACGGTGACCGGCCGGGTGCCTTCCCAGACCGCGCTGACCGCCCAGCTCGCCGCTCCGGTGCCGCCGCCGACGTCCAGGTGACCGGCGGGTGTCCAGCCGGGCACGGAGTCCGCGAACGCGGTGAGTGCCGCGCGTACCGCCTCGAACGTGGCGGGCATCCGGTAGGCCGCGTACGCCACCACGTCCGCCCGGTCCCGCAGGATCGGCGCGTCGGTCGGGGTGGCGCCCCGGTAGGTGGCGATCAGCCGGTCCACGGCCTGCGCGGCCTGCCGGGACGGAAGCCCGTCGAGCAGTCCGGCGAGGGCGTCGCGGAGGGTTTCGGCGGGGGGCGCTGCCGGGGATGCGGGGACGTTCACCCGGCGATTCTCGCAGAGTCCCGGAGCCGCCGGGGCGCCGCCGGCCGCGGCCCGCGAAGTGCCGCGGCCCGCCCGCCGGGAGGCGCCTGCCGGGGAGTCCCACCACCCGCCGGGGGAGCCGCCGCGCGCCCGGCCGCGTCGCCCGGCGGACCTGGGCGGCCCGTGCGATCCCGGCCCGGCGGCCGGTCACGGGCGGCCGGGCACAGCCGGCGCGGTCGGTCACCCGGCGCGGTCGGTCAGCCGGCGCGGTGATTCACCCCGCGCGGTCGGTCAGCCGGCGCGGTCGGTGAGTTCGTCGGCGAACACCTGGGACAGCGGCTGCGGTCCGACGTACTGCTGGCAGTTGCACTGCGCGGACTCGTAGCGCACCGGCTTCTTGTTCTCGTCCCAGGCGGTCGGCACCTCGACCCGCTCGTGGCACTTGCCCTTCTTGTCGTGCTTGGCGAGGTGGTGCGTGCAGCCGCAGACCGGTTCCGGCGGCTGGTGCGCGGCCTCCACGGCCAGGCGCTCCTGCCGGTCCGCCTCCAGCACCTGCATGCGGCGCTCGTGCCGGTTGCGCAGCGCGGTGCGGACGTTGTCCGCGATCCAGGCGAACCCTCCCGTCCAGAACACGATGAGGACGACCCATATCCAGTCCATCAGCCCCCCTGGCCGCGTCCGGCGCCCCCTCCCCGACGGCGGAGGCAGGTTCCCAGCATAGGTGCAGCCGGGCCGGGCGGACCGCGGGGCGGGCCCGGCGCCGGACGCTCATCTGACCCGGTCCCGAGCGGCCCGTACCGCCCGGGCGAGCCGGGTCGCCGCCGCCGCCCGCGGGGTGCTGTCGGGGGCGCGGCGGCGGGGGTGGACCGTGTTCGCCAGCAGCACCAGGAAGGTGTCCGTCGCCGGGTCCAGCACCAGCGAGGTGCCGGTGAAGCCGGTGTGCCCGGCCGCCCCCCGGCCCGCCAGTTCCCCCATGAACCACCGCTGGTCCACGCGGAACCCCAGGCCGGGCGGCGTCAGCAGCAGTTCGACGAAGTCGGGGCCGAGGATGCGGGCGGGGCCGTAGGAGCCCCCGGCGAGCAGGGTGCGGCAGAACACCGCCAGATCGCGTCCGGTGGAGAAGAGGCCGGCGTGCCCGGCGACGCCGCCGAGCGCCCACGCGTTCTCGTCGTGCACGACCCCGCGCAGCATGCCCCGGTCGGCCTTGGCCCACGGCCGCCGCTGGTCCTCGGTGGCGGCCGCGCCGGGGCAGGGGCCGAAGCGGGTCGCCGCCATCCCCAGCGGGCGGGTGATCCCGTCCCGCACGAGCACGTCGAGCGGGCGGCCGGTGAGTCGTTCCAGGAGCTGCTGCAGGAGCAGCAGGTTCACGTCGGAGTACCGGTACGCGCCGGGCGGCCCGGTCGGCGGCTCGGCGCGCAGCAGCGCCAGCCGCTCCTCGTCGTCCCGGCAGTCGTACAGCGGCAGCTCGGCGGGGAGCCCGGAGGTGTGGGTGAGCAGCTGGCGCACGGTGATCCCGTGCCGGGCCACCCCGGTGAACTCGGGCAGGTAGGCGCCGGCCCGGGCGTCGATGCCGAGGGTGCCCCGTTCGATCTGCTGGACCGCGGCGACCGCCGTGAACAGCTTGGTGAGGGAGGCGAGGTCGAACGGGGTGTCCACGGTCGCCCGCACCCGGTCCGGCTCGGGCAGTTCGACGCCGGCGTCCGCCCGCGGATCGTAGGCGGAGTACCGCACGGCCCAGCCGGCCGCCTCCTCCACGGCGACCACCGGGCCGCGCCCGGCGACCACGACGGCGCCCGCGGCCCAGGGGCGGTCCCCTGCGGTGGCGTCCCCGACCTCCGTGACCATCCGTTCCAGTTCCCCGGGGTCCAGTCCGGCCCGCTCCGGCGTGTCCCTGCGCAGTTTCGGCGCGCTCAGTGCTCCACTCCCTCCACGCCCCCGCGTGCATTCCAGGGTCGGCACATTCCCATGAAGCAGGCCAGTGCCACCAGTGCGGACATCAGCTGGACGACCGCCATGGGCACCGCGGTGCGCTCCCCGGCGATGCCGACGAGCGGGGAGACGGCCGCCCCGATGAGGAAGGAGGTGGTGCCGAGCAGGGCGGAGGCGGAGCCCGCGGAGTGCCGGGTGCGCATCAGGGCGAGGGACTGGGTGTTCGGCAGGGTGATGCCCATCGCGGACATCAGCACGAACAGCGCGGTGGCCACGGGTGCCAGCCCGACCCGCCCGAACACGCCGGTCGCCATCAGCAGCAGGGCGGTCGCGGCCAGCACGACGACGGCCAGGCCGGCTCCGAGTACCCGGTCCAGGCGGACCCGGCCGACGAGCACCTTGCCGTTGAACTGGCCGACCGCCACCAGGCCCACGGAGTTCAGCCCGAACAGCAGGCTGAAGGTCTGCGGGGAGGCGCCGTAGATCTCCTGGATCACGAACGGCGAGGCGGAGATGTAGGCGAACAGCGCGGCGAAGGCGAAGCCGCCGGTCAGCACGTAGCCGGCGAAGGGCGGGTCGGCGAGCAGCCGGCGCATCGCGCGCAGGGCCTCGCCGACACCGCCGGCGTGCCGCTCCCCCGGCGGGAGCGTCTCCGGCAGCCGGGCCCAGACCAGCGCGGCGAGCAGCACGCCCACCGCGGTGAGCACGACGAACACGCCGCGCCATTCCGTCACCCGCAGCAGCTGACCGCCGATCAGCGGTGCGACGACCGGCGCGACGCCGGACACCAGCATGAGGGTGGAGAAGAAGCGGGCCATGGCCACACCGTCGTACAGGTCGCGGACCACGGCACGGGCGATGACGATGCCGGCGGCGCCGGCGAGTCCCTGCGCCAGCCGGAACGCGACCAGGGCCTCCACGGTCGGCGCCAGCGCGCACAGCAGGGTCGCGAGGATGTAGACCGCCAGGCCCGCCAGCAGGGGGCGCCGGCGGCCCCACCTGTCGCTCATCGGGCCGACGGCGAGCTGGCCGAGCGCCATTCCGGCCAGGCAGGCGGTGAGGGTGAGCTGCACCGTGGCGGCGGGCGCGTGCAGGGAGCGGGTGACCTCCGGCAGGGAGGGCAGGTACATGTCCATCGACAGCGGCGGCGTGGCGGTGAGACCGCCGAGCACGAGCACGATCAGCAGGCCGGTGCGACGGTGCGGTGTGCGGACCGACGGGTCCCCCAGCACCGTTGCGGCCTGCGACGCGTGCGGTACGGATCGCCCGGCTTCGGGCATGCGCCCCTCCCTCTCCTTGCTTCCCGCCCACTGCGGGTACGGCTGCACTGCGGTCCCCCCTTCCGGGCCTGCGGACGGGGACGGCCTCCGCGCCGTCCCGGCCGCGGCCGGCCCCGACCGCTCCGGCTCCCCTCCGGCGGATCGGCCACCTATGCTCTCAGCTCGGACGGAATGCTTGAAGACGCAATAGTGAGGGTGGGGCGTAATGGCGGCGGACGGCGTGCGGTGGGGGATCCTGGCGACCGGCGGCATCGCCGCCGCGTTCACGGCGGACCTGGTGGACCTGCCGGACGCCGAGGTCGTGGCGGTGGCCTCGCGGTCGCAGGAGTCGGCGGAGGCGTTCGCGGAGCGGTTCGGGATTCCGCGGGCGTACGGCGACTGGTCGGCGCTCGCGGCGGACCAGGACGTCGACGTGGTCTACGTGGCCACCCCGCACTCGGCGCACCGGGCGGCGGCCGGGCTCTGCCTGGAGGCGGGGCGGAACGTGCTGTGCGAGAAACCGTTCACCCTGAACCTGCACGAGGCCCGGGAACTGGTCGATCTGGCGCGGCAGCGGGGGCGCTTCCTGATGGAGGCGATGTGGATGTACTGCAACCCGCTGGTGCGGCGGCTGAAGGAGATGGTCGACGGCGGGGCGATCGGCCGGGTGCGGACGGTGCAGGCGGACTTCGGCCTGGCGGGCCCCTTCCCCGCCGCCCACCGGCTGCGGGACCCGGCGCAGGGCGGCGGTGCGCTGCTCGACCTGGGCGTCTACCCGGTGTCCTTCGCCCAGCTCCTGCTCGGCGAACCGTCCGAGGTGACGGCGAGAGCGGTGCTCTCCGATGAGGGCGTGGATCTCCAGACGGGTGCCCTGCTCTCCTGGGAGAGCGGCGCTCTCGCTTCGGTGCACTGCTCCATCGTCGGCGGTACGGCCGCCACCGCCTCGGTGACCGGCTCCGACGGCCGCATCGACGTCCCCGGCGGCTTCTTCCACCCCGAGCGCTTCGTCCTGCACCGCGACGGCCGCACCCCGCAGGAGTTCACGGCCGACCCGGCGGACGGGCCGCGCACCAGTTTCCGCCATGAGGCCCGGGAGGTCATGCGAGCGCTCCGGGCGGGCGAGACCGAGTCCCCCGTCGTCCCGCTGGACGGCACCCTCGCCGTGATGCGGACCCTGGACCGGATCCGGGACCGGATCGGCGTCCGCTACCCGGGCGAGGCGGAACTCCCGCGACAGCCGCGGACGACCGTGCCCGCGTGACGGAGCGGACGGCAGTGCCCGCAGGACGGAGGGGGCAACGGCGCCCGCGGGGCGGAGGTGACGACCGCGCCCGCGCGGCGGAGGTGACGACCGCGCCCGCGCGGCGGGGAGAACGAAAACACCCGCATGGCGGAACAGTGATTCCGCTTGACGGAGTTTCCTCCTACACTGCCGGAGCATGAGCAGCGAGCACCCCCCGGAGCAGACCCGGACGGCCGTGGTGACCGGGGCCGGCTCCGGGATCGGGCGGGCGGTCGCGGTCGAACTGCTCCGCGCGAACTGGGCGGTGGCCCTCGCGGGGCGCCGCGCGGCCGCCCTGGAGGAGACGGCGGCCCAGGCCCCCGGGGGCGCGGTCCTGCCCGTACGCACCGACGTCTCACGCCCCGACGAGGTGGACGCCCTGTTCGCCGCCGCGGTCGACCGGTTCGGCCGGGTCGACCTGCTGTTCAACAACGCGGGCACCTTCGGCCCGGGCGGAGTGCCGGTGGAGGAGCTGTCCTACGAGGCCTGGCGGCACGTGGTGGACACCAACCTGAACGGGGCGTTCCTCTGCGCGCAGGCCGCGTACCGGCAGATGAAGCGGCAGGACCCGCAGGGCGGACGGATCATCAACAACGGTTCGGTCTCCGCGCACTCCCCCCGCCCGCACTCGGCGCCGTACACCGCCACCAAGCACGCGCTGACCGGCCTGACCAAGTCGCTGTCGCTGGACGGGCGGCCGTACCGGATCGCCGTCGGCCAGATCGACATCGGCAACGCGGCCACCGACATGACGGCCCGCATGCAGACGGGCGCCCTGCAGGCCGACGGCAACTTCGCGCCCGAGCCGACGATGGACGCGGCCGACGTGGCGCGCACGGTGCGGCACATGGCCGAACTCCCCCTGGAGGCGAACGTGCAGTTCGCGACCGTGCTGGCGACGACGATGCCGTACGTGGGGCGCGGCTGAGGGGCCCCTCACCCGAACGGCCCGCCCGGTGGCCCGCACGCCGGTAACGCTGTCACGGTGGAGGCGTGGGGGACCGTTCCTGCCGTCCTGCTGGGGAGTCGACGTGACGCTGTACAACCGACGGGATACGGGCCTGCTGCTGCTCCGGCTGGGGACCGGTGGGGTGCTCGCCGCCCACGGCGCGCAGAAGCTGTTCGGCTGGTTCGGCGGCCACGGCATCGAGGGCACGGGCCGGTTCATGGAGTCGATCGGCTACCGGCCCGGCCGGGCCAGCGCCATGGCCGCGGGTCTGGCGGAGGCGGGCGGAGGCACCCTGCTGGCGCTCGGGCTGGCCACCCCGGCCGCCGGTGCGTCCGCCGCCGGCGCCATGGCGGGCGCCGCCTCGGCGCACACCCCGAACGGTTTCTTCAACCAGGGCGGCGGCTACGAGTACGCAGCCTCGCTCGGCCTGACGGCGGCGGGCCTCGCGGTCACCGGCCCCGGACGCCTCTCCCTCGACCACGCCCTTCGCCACACCGCCGACCGCGGCTGGATGGTCCCGGCCGCGTTCGCCGCGGTCGGCCTCGGCACGGCCCTGATCGTGGGCGCCCGCTCCCGGCGGCTCCGCGCCCGGGAGACGGAGCCGGAGCCGGAGGCCAGCTTCGAGGAGTACCCGGAGGACTGACGGACACCGGCGCGGGCGGGGCACCGGCGCCGGCGCTCACCGCGGCCGGAACGCCCTCGGCAAGGGGGCCCGGACGAACGGGCGTGGGACGCTGGCCGCCATGACTGATCAGGACGCGACCACCGACCTCTGGGAATCCGTCGACGGCCTCTGGGCCTGGCTGGAGGAGCACCAGCCCGTTGCGGGCCGGGAGGGCCTGCTGCTGCGGGTGCTGAAACTGTCGGAGGAGGTCGGTGAGGTCGCCGAGGCGGTGATCGGCGCGGTCGGGCAGAACCCGCGCAAGGGCACCTCGCACGACTGGGAGGACGTCCGGTCCGAACTGTGCGACGTGGCGATCACGGCGCTGGTGGCGCTGCGCACGCTGACCCCGGACGCCCGCGAGGTGTTCGCCCGCCACCTGGCCGGGGTCACGCGGCGCTCCCTGGCCCCCGCCACCCCGGAGTCGACGTAGCGCGCTGCGGCGAAGGAGGGGAGGAGGCCCGACGGGGGGCGGGAAGGGAGCCCGGGCAGCGGGGAGTTCGGCCGGTGGAGTGGCGTACGCCTCAGTGCGGGCGCTCGTGTCGATGGTGTGAAACATGTGTTCGTTGGGCAGTGACAGCGCGTGCGAAAACAAGGGAGGTCCGTTCGGTGGGGGGAACAGCGTGAGCGTGTGTGTGATCGGTGCCGGCCTGTCCGGACTGGCGGCCGCCCACGCGCTCGCGGAGCAGGGGATCGACTTCGTCTGCCTGGAGAAGTCACCGGAGGTCGGCGGGGTTTGGCGGCAGCCGGGAGCCGGTGAACGGGGACCGGGGTACCGGACGCTCCATCTGAACACCGCCAGGTCGCTCACCGCGTACTCCGACTTCCCGATGCCGTCCGCCTACCCGCTGTACCCCCGGCACAGCCAGGTCGCCGCCTATCTCGGCGACTTCGCCGACTGGGCGGGACTGCGGGACCGGGTCGAGCTGCGGACCGAGGTGCTGTCGGTGCGCCGGGAGCCGGCCGGCGACTGGACGGTCGTCAGCCGCGGCGCGGACGGAACCACGCGTACCCGGAGCTTCGGGCAGGTGGTCGTCGCCTCCGGGCACAACACCGATCCGGCGCTTCCGGACCCGCTGCCGCCGGGCGCCGACACCTTCCCCGGAAGGATCCTGCACTCGGTCGACTACCACGACGGCCGCGACTTCTCCGGGCAGCGTGTCGTGGTCGTCGGGCTCGGCGCGTCCGCCGTGGACATCGCCGCCGATCTGTCCCGGCACGCCGAGCAGACCGTGCTCTCGGTCCGCCGGGGACTGCACATCGTGCCCAAGCAGTTGTTCGGCATGTCGGTGGACCTGATCGCGGAAGCCCCCTGGTTCACCGCCATGTCCTTCGAGGAGCAGCGCCGCTTCTGCGAGCAGGCGCTGCTCGTCGCGCGGGGCAAACTGGCCGACTACGGCCTGCCCGAGCCCGACCATCCGCTGTTCTCCTCGGCCGTGACCATCTCCGACGAGATCCTCAGCCGGATCCGGCACGGCACGGTCACGCCGAAGCCGGCGATCGACTCCTTCGACGGCAGCCGGGTCGTGTTCTCCGACGCCGGCGCCGTCGAGGCCGACGCGGTCGTCTACTGCACCGGCTTCCGGATGTCGTTCCCGTTCCTGCCCGCCGGCTGCCCGGCGAACGGGCAGGGCACGGTCGAGCTGTACAAGCGGGTCGCCGCCCCCGACCACCCCGGCCTGTACTTCGCCGGACTGGTCCGGCCCCAGGGCGCCATCACACGGCTGGTGGAGGCCCAGTCGCGATGGATCGCACAGCTCGTCGGCGGCGAGGCCGCACTGCCGTCCGCGGACGTCATGCGCAAGGAGATCAGCGACTACCTGACCGGCATCGACGAGCGGTACGGCAACACGGAGGGGTCCTCCATCCAGGTGGACTTCGGCCCCTACCTAGCCGAACTGCGCGAGGTGCAGCACGCCTGACCGGGCGCCGCCTCCCGCCCTCCCTGCGGGAGACCGGCCGGGTCCGTCGCCCGTACCCCGGCCGGCGGACCTGGACCCACTGCTCCGTGCCTGCGTCGCGGCCGCGACGCAGGCACGGCCGTACGGTCGCCCCGGCCCCCGCGGCGCCGAACCACCGGCGCTCGCGCTGCCGCGGACGTCCCGTGTCCGCGGTTGGACGGGCCCGTTCGGCCATCGGCCGCAGCGCCTCCTGGCGGCTCAGCGGGGCGGTGCGCCCCGGCGGGGCGAGGGAGGGCCTGGTTGCCGTGGAGGGGTGGTCCGAAGGTTTAGCCGTGCTGTGCCGACAGGGGGTTGGAGATCGCGCCGGGTGCGGCCCGCCTCCAGCCCACAGCCCGCCGGCACCGCCGGCACCAGTGGCCCGCCTCCCGTCCTCTCGGCCGCTCGGCCGCTCGGCCGCTCGGCCGCCCGGCCGGAGACCTGTCGCCCACCGGGGAGGCCCCGCAGCGGCGGCCGTCCACCGGCCCTGCGGAGCCCCGACTCCCCGGCGTCGCACGGCGCCGGACGCGCACGGTCGGGCCCACGTCTTGCGCGGCCCACGCCGTGCGCGGCCGGCGCGGGACGGGCCGACGGCCCGCTCAGATCACCGGCTCCGGCTGCCGTACCCGGGCGGCGGGGGGCCGTACCGCGTACGCCTCGGCGGAGACGTAGGCGGTCACCCGGGGCGGGTGGCCCTCCTGGTGGGCGAGGGCCAGGTAGGCGATCAGGCCCACGCCCTCCGTCAGGGGCCGCTCGGTGGCGGCCGACAGGGCCTCGGCCAGCGGCCCGGCGTCGATGCCGCGGGTGCGGAGCACGTCCGCCGCGCGGTCCAGGGCCTCGGCGTCGTCGCGGGCGTAGTCGCGGACCGGGATGTGCAGCGTGAAGCCGCTGGGACGCTCCGACCCGGACTCGGTGAAGGCGTGGCAGGACAGACCGGGTCGGCGGCCGAGCCGCAGGTCCCCGCCCTCCGCTCCCCCGCCGGTGCCGTCCCCGCCGTCCGGTGGGGCTCCGGCGGCGGTGCGGAAGAACTCCTCGATCTCGGCGCGCGCGGGGCCGCCCGCCGTCCGGGGCAGGCCGGCCGCCCCGCTCGCCGACAGGTCCTCGTGCCGCAGGTAGACCTTCACCCGGGGCGTCTCCCAGTCACCCAGGTCGAGGGCGAGGAAGGGGTGGCCGTCGGCCGGGGGCAGCGCGTCGAATCCGCGCCGGTGGCCGAACCGGCGCAGCGCCTCCCGCACCGTCTCGGCGGAACGTTTCGGCCCCGAGGCGGCCGGATTCAGGTACACCTTCACCTTGGGCACGCCGCCGGGCCGCAACTCCAGCGCACACCACAGGGCCAGCGGGCCGTGCGGGGACGGCGGGAGGAAGAGGTCCCGGACCTCGTCCAGCGCGGCGGTGGAGAAACCCCAGCGCCGGGCCATGTACCGGATCGCGGCGAGCCCGGCGCGGCCGTTGCGTGCCAGGCTGTCTGCGCCGCAGCCCGGCTCGAACAGCACGCGCAGCGCGGGGGGTGCGCCCCGGGTGAAGGACAGCGAGTACTCCACCGGCGTGTGGTCGTCGGAGAGGAAGGTGCGGTTCGGCGGCGGCAGGTCCAGCGGCCGTGCCGCCACCGGGCCCAGCGTGGCGGCGAGCAGGTCGGCGTAGGCCTCGGCGTCGGCCGGGTCGAGTCCGGCGACCCGGCCCAGCCGCCGCAGCTGACCGGCCGTGTGCGCGCCGAGGGTGCCGGACCGGGCGGCTGCGGGGAGGCCGGGGTCCGGGGTCACCGGTCCCCCTGCCTGGACGGGGTGCGGGCAAGAAGATACCCGCCTGGCGGGGCGGGTATCGGGGGGTGTGTCACGGTGGGGTGATGTCGGAACGCGGCGGTCGTGGATATGTGGTCCACGACACCTCCTCTGCCTCGTAAGCAACTCGGAATACCGCGCTCCTCACTACCCCGGCCGTTCAACGTTCATGCGGTGAAAGGCAGTTGGCAGTTGTTGTGTCCGTCACCTCGTCAGCCAGGTCAGGAACTGGCTCCACACGCCGCTGCGTTCGCCCCGTCCGGTCGCCTGGTCGGGCTGCGGGGCCGGTGCGGGCGGCAGGTGGTCGGTACGCGGCCGTGCGGCCTGGGCGCGGCCCGGAGCTGCCGGGGTGAACCGGGTGGGCAGGGTGGCCAGGGCCCGGTTGAAGGGGCCGGGCCGCCAGGTCAGGCTGTCCTCGGGGACGGCGAGTTCGACGTCGGGCAGCTGGTTGAGCAGGTGCTCCACCGCGGTCACGGTGATCTGGCGGGCGGGCTCCTTGGACGGGCAGGCGTGCGGGCCCGCGCTCCAGGCCAGGTGCGCCCGGTTGCTGCCGGCCTGCCGTGCGGCGGTGAGCGCCGGACCGGTGTTCGCGGCGGCGAAGCTGACCAGCAGCAGGTCGCCGGCGTTGACCTTCTGCCCGGCGAACTCCATGTCGCCGGCCGGGTAGTGCGGCGCGTAGTTCGACATCGGCGGGTTGTCCCACAGCGTGTCGTCCAGCGCCTCGTCGATGAGACCGCCCTCGTAGGCGTACCGGTCGTCGGTGAGGAGGCGGTGCAGGGTGTTGCCGATGAGGTTGCGCAGCGGCTCGGCGCCCGCGCCCAGCAGCAGGGCCAGCTGGTGGACCAGTTCCTCGTCGCCGAGCTGGGCCGGGTGCTGCATCAGCCAGGAGGTGACGTCCTCGCCCGGGCGGCTGCGCTTGAGCGCGACCAGCTCGCCCACGGCTTGGAAGAGCACCTCGGTGGCCTTCTCCGCGTTGACGCCGTCGAACATGCCGGTGATGCCGAACAGCACGCGGTCGCCGATGCCCGCCGGGCAGCCGAAGAGCTCGTTGAAGACGAACAGCGGCAGCTGCTTGGCGTAGTCGCCGACCAGGTCGGCCGAGCCCCGGGAGGCGAACTGGGCGATCAGGTAGTCGGAGATGTTCTCCGTGCTCTGGCTGAGCCGGCGGGTGTCGACGCGGGCCATGCTGTCGGTGACCGCCTGGCGGAGCCTCAGGTGCTCGGCGCCGTCGGCGAACATGCAGTTCGGCCGGTACGCCAGCAGGGGGACGACCGGGCTGTCCGGGGGGATCCGCCCCTCGGCGAAGTCCCGCCAGCGGCGCGCGTCCTTGCGGAAGGACCCGGAGTCCTGCAGCAGGTGCAGGGCGGTGGCGTAGTCGGTGACCAGTGTCGCGCCGACCCCGGGTGCGAGTTCCACCGGGGCGGTGGGCCCGTAGTGGCGCAGGTAGGCGTAGTACGCCTGCGGGTCGGCGGCGAACTCCGGCCCGTGCAGCGGCACCCGGCCGCCGGAGCCGTGGGCCGGACACCCGGGCGGGGGCACCGGGGCGGGGGTGTGAGCGTCCATGTCTGCTCTCAGTTCCTAGTGAGCTGTCGTGGGGCCTCGGAGGCCCCGGGCGGGACCTGCCGGGACACCGCGGAGGGGAGTCCGGGCGGGAGCCGGTACTGCGGCGGGCGCCCCGGGCCCGCAGAGGGCGGCGCCCGGGGCCCCTCGCGGGGCGCCGGAGGCGCCGTACCGCACGCGGGGCGTCCCCGGGGCGGGCGGCGGTGCGGTGCGCGGGGCCGCCGGGCGCCGCGTCGGGGCGGGCACCGTCCGCCGCGGGTGCCGTGCGGGACTTCCGGAACACCCGCTAGCGGGCATGGTCCAGCAGGTAGCGGACCAGGGTGGTCAGCGCGGCGGCCGACGACTGCTCGTCGCGGGCGTCGCAGGTGACGACGGGGGTGTCGTCGAGCAGGTCCAGGGCCTCACGCAGCGCGGCCAGGTCGCGGGCCGTCGCGCCGTCGAAGTGGTTGACCGCGATGGCGTAGTCGAGGCCGTAGTGCTCGATCAGGTCGATGACCGGGAAGGAGTCCGCGAGCCGCTCCGGGTCGACCAGGACCAGCGCGCCCAGGGCACCGCGGGCCATGTCGTCCCACATCTGCACGAACCGCTGCTGTCCGGGGGTGCCGAACAGGTACAGCACGACGCGTTCGCTGATGGTGAGGCGGCCGAAGTCCATCGCCACCGTGGTGGTGGTCTTGCCCTGGACGCCCTTGAGGTCGTCGATCTGCTCGGCGGCCTGCGTCATCGTCTCTTCGGTGGACAGCGGCTCGATCTCCGAGATCGAACCGATGAAGGTGGTCTTGCCCACCGCGAAGTGGCCGACGACGAGGATCTTGACGGCGGTCTGCTCGGCACCGCCCCGGACGTAGTCCTGCTCGTCCAGGGCGGGCCCTGCGTCCGGCCGGACTTCCACGTCCAGGACCTTCGGCTCACCCGAACTTGGCGCGGAGACCATTCAGTACCTCCTCCAGGATCTGCCGATCGGCAAGGGGGGCCCGGGCCACGGGCGGGCGGGTGATGACCTGACCGCCCTCGGTGAGGGCGGCGAGGAGGATCTTCACCACGCCCAGCGGCAGCCGGGTGTGCCCCGCGATCTCGGCCACCGAGAGGTAGCCGGCGGAGCAGAGGTCCAGCAGCCGCTGCTCCTCCGGGGACAGCCGGGTGCGCCGCTGCCCCTGGTCGGGTGCCGCCGTGACCAGCGTGATCAGGGAGAGCTGCTGCTCGTCGGGCAGTCCTCGTCCCTTGGTGATGACGTACGGTCGCACTAATTCGGCGGCCTCGGGCTGCCACTCCCCCGTCCCGGTCACGAGTGCGCGCCGAGGTTCTCGCGCGGCGGCGCGGCCAGCGCCTTGCCGAGCTGGCCGACGAGCTGCTGCATCCGGAAGGTGATGTCCTGCATGTCGACGTCCGGCGAGGCGGACACGCCGAGGTAGGCGCCGTCACCGGCGGAGATCAGGAACACCCAGCCGCCGTCGAACTCCACCAGGGTCTGCCGCCACCGGTGGCCGGGGTCCTCGCAGAAGAACCCCAGCGATCGGCTGAGCGACTGCACCCCGCTCATCGCGGCGGCGACCCGGTCCGCGTTGTCCTTCTCGAAGTCCTTCGTCCGGGCCATGAGCAGGCCGTCTGCGGAGATCAGGACCGCGTGCAGTGCGCCGGGAATCTCCAGGGCACTGTCGAGCATCCATGACAGATCGTCGTTCACGAGACCTCATGTCCTTCGCTGCTTGCACCACGTGGGCTGCTCGGGTCGTCCGTGCCGCCGGGACGGTCTGCCCGGCCGGACTGGGTGCCCCGTTGGAAGGCCCCCATGATCGCCGCTGTCTCCGCACCGTCGCGGGTCGAGGTGCGGGTGGTGGACGCGCTGCCCGGCACGATGGCCATCGGCCGCTTGCGGCGACGCCGCGGCAGGCCGTCGGAGGTGGTGGCCGCGGAGAGGGCGGGCTCCGGCCCGGCGGGGTGCGGTGCGCCGGCGGCCCCGGCGGGGGCCGGGGCCTTGTGCTCCGGCATGGCGGTGAGCAGCTCGTGCGGCAGCAGAACGACCGATCGCACCCCTCCGTACGGGGAAGTGGAGTCCACGGACACCTCGAAGCCGAACCGGTCGGCGAGGACGCCGATCACGGCGAAGCCGAACTGCGGCGGGTTCCCGAGCCCCGAGACACCGGAGACGCGCTCGCTGGACAGCAGTTTCTCCGCCCGCGCCCGCTCCTCGTCGTTCATGCCGACGCCCGCGTCGTCCACGACGATGCAGATGCCCTTGGGCACGGTCCGGATGTTGATCTCGACAACGGTGTCGGGGCTCGAATAGCTGGTGGCGTTGTCGAGCAGCTCGGCAAGGGCCAGCGCCAGGGGCTCCACGGACCGGCTGCTGACGCCGAAGTCGACCTGGGAGAGGATCTCCACGCGCCGGAAGTGCCGGATCCGGCCCTGGGCGCTGCGCACCACGTCGTACACGGACGCCACGTCGCGGTGGCGTCCGAGCCAGCCGTCGCAGAGCACGGCGATGGACTGGGCGCGGCGGCCGAACTGCGAGTTGGTGTGGTCGATCTCCAGCAGGTCCTGGAGGATGGCCGAGTCACCGTACTTGCTCTGCAACCGCGAGACGACCAGCTGCTGCTCGGCGGCGAGGCCCTGGAGGGTCCGCATCGCGGACTTCAGGACGGTCTTGGTGGCTTCCTCGGCCTGTTCCTGGGCCGCCTCGACGGACTGGCTGTAGTGGTTCTCCAGTTCGGAGTAGTGGGCCCTGAGCCCGCCGATCTCCTGCCTCAATGCCTGGGCCGCCCTGCGTTGGCGGACGATGAGGGCGATGGCGGCAAGAACAGCGACGAGAAGAGCCCAGAGCACAGGGTTCTCTATGTATTCCGTCATAAGACTCTCTTCAGGCGGCTGACGGCAGCTGCGGGAATGCATCACTGGAACGCATGCGTCCGCCCGCTCCGCGAGTGCGGTGATCGTATCACCGCGGGAACGCCTGTCCGAACGTCAAACAGGCGCGCACACAGTTAGGTTGAGGCTTCAACCCCGTTAACGCAGGAGGCGCGACCGCGGCCGCGGCGGCCGCCCACCGGCCCTGCCGGCGGACGCCGGAGGGCCGCGCCGGCGGACGCCGGCGGGGTGTGCTGGTGGACGCCGGCGGGGTGTGCTGGTGAACGTCGGAGGGCCGCGCCAGGGGACGCCGGAGGGCCCGCGGTACGTACCCCCGGGCAGGCCGACCGTCGCCGCACACCAAGTCCGGGCCGAAGCGCCTGGACGACCCGCAGCGGTGCGTGGATCAGGTGATCGCCGACCGGGTACCCGGCGAACTGTTCGAGACGGGCGTGCGGCGCGACGGGGGCGACCGTCACGCCGACCGCACCCCAGCGCAGCGGCAACCGCCCGAGCGGCAGCGGGCCCCCTCGGGGAAGGCGGCCTCTTCGCGGGCTCCGGTGCCGATGGCAGTGGGTGCCGCCCGCGGCCGCTTGACGTATTCCGATATGGGAATACGATATGTGTCATGGCACGAGCAGCGACGACGTCGGACGTCTTCAACGCGATCGCCGAGCCGCAGCGCCGGGACATCCTGGCGCTGCTGCGGGCGGGTGAGCGACCGGTGACCGAGCTGGCCGAGGAGCTGGGGATGAGCCAGCCGGGAGCGTCCAAGCACCTGCGGGTACTCCGGGAGGTGGGACTGGTGCGGGTCCGCGGGGCGGGCAAGCAGCGCCTCTACGGCCTGGACGCGGCAGGGCTGCGGCCGGTCCACGAGTGGGTCGGCGGATTCGAGCGGTTCTGGAACGAGAGCTTCGACCGGCTGGACGCCTACGTGCAGGACCTCAAGCAGACGCGACCGGAGGGTTGACCGATGGCAGGAGCAGAGCAGGAGATCCGGGCGGAGTCGGCGACGGCCGACCGGGAGATCGTGATCTCCCGGGTCGTCGACGCCCCGCGAGAGCTGGTGTTCGAGGCGTTCACCGAGGTCCGGCACCTGTCGCGGTGGTGGGGCCCGGAGGGGTTCACCACCACCACGCGGTCCTTCGATTTCCACGAGGGCGGGGAGTGGAACTTCGTACTGCACGGGCCGGACGGGACCGACTACTCCGAGTGGATCCGCTGGCTGCGGATCGTCCCGCCCGCGCGGATCGAGCTGCTGCACGGTGAGTACCGCGACGACCCGAACGCCTTCGCATCGGTCCTGACCTTCGCGCCGGACGGCGCGGCGACCCGGATCACGATGCGCACGGTGTTCCCCACCAAGGAGCTGCGCGACGAGGCGGTCGAGAAGTACCACGCGGTCGAGGGCGGCCGGCAGACCCTGGACAACCTGGCGGCATACGTCGCCGGGACCGTCCGGAAGGGGGCGGAGGGCTGATGGCCGGGAAGGTGTTCTTCAGCGTGTCGATGTCGCTGGACGGGTTCATCGCGCCCGAGTCCCCCGGAGACCTGATGGGACGGCAGTGGCGGGAACTGCAGCAGTGGATCTTCCCGCAGCGGTTCTTCCGGGAGAACCTGGGGCTGGGCGAGGGCGGCGAGGAGGGGCGCGACAACGACATCGTGCGCGAGACGTTCGAGCGCACCGGCGCGAGCGTCATGGGCAAGCGCATGTTCGACGCCGGCGAGCAGATGTGGCCCGAGGAACCGCCCTTCCACACACCGGTCTTCGTCGTCACCCACACCAGGCGTGACCCCTGGGAGCGGCCGGGCGGAACCACCTTCCACTTCGTCAACGACGGCATCGAGAACGCTCTCGACCAGGCCCGCGAGGCCGCCGGAGACCGCGACGTGCGCATCGCCGGCGGCGGCGCGACGATCCTGGAGCACCTGAACGCAGGCCTGGTCGACGAGTTCTCGATCGCGCTGTCACCGGTGCTGTTCGGCTCCGGAATCCGCCTGTTCGACGGCGTGGACGCGTCCAGGGTCGCGCTGGAGCCGGTCCGCTCGGAGCCGTCGCAGCGGGTGACGCACCTCACCTACGCCGTGCATCCCCGGTAGCCGCGCCACCGCTCCGCCCAGCGTGGTCTGCGGGCGACGGGACAAGGTCGGCGGGCGGCGGAACCGGGCCCGTGGGAGGGCGGGCCACGAGTACCGTGCGGATCCCCTCGGGTCCACGACGAGTGCAGTGCACGAAACAGCGCCAGAGCTACGACAGTCAGAGCCAAGACAGACAGAGCCTCGAAGGAGAGCCCGCTCGATGCCTCGTTACGCCGTCCTGCTCAAGGGGATCAACGTCGGTGGCAAGAAGAAGATCGCGATGGCCGAGCTGCGCACGCTGCTCACCGACTTGGGATACGAGGACGTCTCCACGTATCTGCAGAGCGGGAACGCCCTGCTGACCTCCCCCCAGCCCCCGGCCGAGGTCGCCGAGCGGGTGGAGGCCGGCATCGAGAAGCAGTTCGGGAAGAAGGTGCGCTGCCTGGTCCGCACGCACGGGCAGCTGAGGTCCGTGATCGACGCCCATCCGCTCGCCGAGGCCGCGGTGACGCCCTCGTGGATGTTCGCGCTCTTCCTGTCAGGGCCGCTCGACCCCGACCGGGTGGCAGAGCAGGACCCACGCGGCCTGGCCCCGGACCAGGTGCGGCTGGGCGAGGGCGTGGTCTACCAATGGTGCCCGCAGGGCCCGCTGGAGGCGCCCGACGTCAGCGCCTTCCTGGAGCGGCACCACGCCGTCACGGTGACCGCCCGCAACTGGAACACGCTGGTGAAACTGGCGAAGTTGACCGCCTGACCGCCCGACGCCGCCACCCGGCACGCGTCCCGCGACCCGCGGCCGCCGTCCCGGCAGGAGACGGCGGCAGGTCCGACCGGGTGCCCGGTGCGTGGCTGCGCACCCCGGCGGTCCGCCGCGACCACAGCGACCACCTCGGTGGTCTGCACGGGCCTTCCAGGCCCCGGCCGTCGCCGACGCTACAGGGCAGGTGCCTCAGGTCGCCCAGGCAACTTGGGTGTGCCGCGGCGCGGCGCAACCCACAGGGGGCACCACGCCGACGTACCGCCGGGGCAGGCGCAGTACGGGACCGGCGCGCAGGGTGCCGTCCTGGACGACATCGTCGACCTCCGGGCAGCTCACCGGCCTTCGGGCGGTGGGACGCCGTCGAACTCAGCGAGGACGACGACCGCTCCGTTTAGCCCGAGGGACTCGGGCACGCGCTGACGGCACTGACGCCCACCTCGGCCGCCGTGTACCAGTGTTCCCAGCCGAACACCCCGCGACGCGAGCACGGCACCCACCCCCTGCACCCCATCCTGTCCCTCCCCCGCCCCGCACCTCGCCCCCGTCCTCTCCGACCGCGACGCCACCACCTCCCCCTCACCGAGGCGGAACGCCTCGGCCTGCTACCCCGCTACGGGCGCCCCCGCGTCCGACCCGCCTGACAGCGGCGGACCACACGGCACCGGCAACGAGCCGTCAGCCACCTCACCCGCAGGATGCCGTCCGGCCCGGCACCGTGCGCCGACCCCGATGTGAGACTTGCAGCATGGACATGGGGCGTGAGTCGCGGTGGGAGAAGGACGCAATGACAGTGGAGATCGTTTTCGCCCTCGTGACCGCCGCCGCGCTGGCCGCGGCGGTCTTCGCCGTCGCTCTGGCTCTCGCGCTGGCCTTCGACATCTCCGGTTCAGTGAGAAAAGACGTGTTGGTCGGAGGTGCACTGCTCGGAGCCATGGCCGGAACGTGGCGTCTGGTACGGGTGCTGCGCCGGTTCGACGCGCAGCGCAGAACGGGCCGCTGACCACGGGGCTGCTCCTTGAGGCCGGCGGCCTGCCGACACGTGGATCGTCGAGCGGCGACTCGGCCGACACCGCTGGACCATCGATAGCACCGCTGCCCGGCTCTCCGGCCGCCGCCGACTCCCCCGCCGCTACGATCGATCGCTAGGTCGAGCCCTCCTCGCCTTCACCGGCGTCGCCTGCAGGCGTGCTCACAACTCCCCGGTGGCAGACCAGCCGAACCGCACTCTCATGCAATGCACCTTCACCGAACCACCAGAAAGCACCTGGGAATCACATGCTCCGTGCTCTGCTCCCGTCCTCTCGCAGGCACCGCCGGGGTGGCACCCCCTTGGCGCTCGTACTGACCGGTCTTCTCCTCAGTGGATGTGCCATGACTGACAGCAGCTCCAGCGCTTCCCCCAGCGGCAAGGTGGGCAGGTCCGAGCAATCAGCGTCCGGAGTTCCCTACGGAGGGACGGCCACGACCGACGAAGTGGTCGCCAAGGTGAAAGAGGTCTCCAGCCATATCTACGACTTCGCCGGCGTTCCCGGCAAAGCCTCCGAGCCCGGCCCCGGTGTCAAGGAGTGCCAGGGCAAAGACACAGATACGTACTTCCACGTCTACCACCCCTGGAACTTCAAGCCTGACGCCAGAGCCGACAACGACATCGCCATGGCGAACCTGAAGGCCAAGCTGAGTACCGGCGGCTGGGTGATCAAAGACTCGTATCGAGACAACAGCTCGAACAAGAACCTGAACCTCATCGCGGACAACGATTCCGGGAGGGTGAGCGTCTGGATCGTCGCCTACAGCAGCCGCACCGTTCCAAGCCTCGGTATCCAGGTCACATCCGGTTGCTACGAGGTACCCAAGGGGGACACCGTCGACCATTTCTGACAGCACGGGAAGATCGGCCGTCTCCCGGCACACGTGAGCCGGCGGCAGCGTCGAACGCTCCAGCACGGTCCGCCCTGCACGGCCGGGGCGGAGGCCACGACTTCCGCCTCGCCCTCGCTCTCGACACCGACGCCCGCACCCTCCGCATCGCGGTCAGCGACGCGCGCGGCGACCGCATCCCGCGCCCTCCACCGCGTCGTCGTCCCGCCCGGACGAGGCGGCCGAATCCGGTCGCGACCCTCCTCCTCGTCGCCGCGCTGGCCGACCGCTGGGGTACGGAGTCGTACCCGCCCGGCGGCAAGACCGTCTGGGCGGCGGTGGACCTCGCCATCCCCGGCCAGTTGCCACCCAGGTGACCGCGGGACCGAACCGGCGACCGGCCAGACAGGGGCCCGATCCGGTGCCGCACCGCCGTCCTCGCCGTCACACCGCGAAGCGCCACCCGCTCGGGCAGCGACGCTCCAGAAACCCGACGGCGCCCTGGCCGTCGGGCACTCGCAGACCCCCTCGGAGATCCACCCACCGCAGCGGAGGGCAGTCGCGACGCTGTGACGTCCATCTCAATGGTGACGAAGTGTGTTCGATGCGCGGGTTCGGTGAGTCAGCGGTGAAACTCCGACTGCTCACAGAAAACGCACAGACACCGCGGTCCACAGCCTCCACGACCGCATGGCGATCGGTGACCATCGGTAACTACCCTTACACAAAAGCCTGTTGCTCCCGCGATCAGGGGTGTGCCTATGGTGCATTCGGCGCCCACCAGGACCCTGACCAGGTCCAGCAGGTCTGGGCGTCGGCCAAGTGGGCGCACCGGGGGAGGCGCCGGGCAACACCTCAGGTTCCCGCTACCTCGCGGGGCCTGTTCGTCATCCCTCCCCGGGGCGCTGCAAATAGCCACCCCCCAGCAGAGAGGGATACGCGTGCTGCGTAAGCCACCGAAACGGGGCAGACAACTCAAGTGGGTAGGGAGGTTGACGGCGCCGGTCGTCTCCCTGACCTCCCTCGCCCTGCTCGCCACCGTCGCCGTCCACCCCGCACCAGGCGCTGCCCGGGCGCCGCACACGGCGACCGTCGCCGACTCCTACGACGGCTACGACATGAAGTCGGCCGCACAACTGCGCCAGGACCAGTGCCTGATGGCCGACGTGCTGCGCACGGGCGGACCGCACATGTTCGCCGTCGCCCAGCAGGCCCTCGGCCAACCTCCCCTGTCACCCGAGGACCTGCACAAGCAGGCGTCGCGGGCGTACCCGGACTCGCCCGTGGCGAAGGCGTTCACCCAGGACGAGAACACGGCGGACGCCTGGCAGAAGAGGATTCAGGACCGCACCTCGGCTTGGAACAGCGCCGTGTCCGGGCTGGAGGACTACCCGGGCAAACCCAGCGGCCAGTGGGACATCTACAAGAACACCGGCCTACTGCCCTGGGTCTGGTCCTCGTACGCGAAGGTTTCCTTCTTCTTCATCGATCCGGCCCCGGCAGCCGACCAGAAGACGGTCGACGCCCTGATCAAGCTCGGCGACAGCCGGTACAGCACCGGCGGCAACGCGGCGGAGCAGGCGGGCTGGAAGCTGTGGCGCAAGTACGCGTCCCAGACACCCCCGCGGCAGGTGTGGGCGGACGACGCCCGCATGTTCCTGGCCTCCGGGGGTTTCCCCGTAAGTGCGCCCGCTGCTGGCACACCCGAGTTCCGTGTCGCCGTCGAGGATCTGAAGTCCCGTTTCGCGGCGTGCGGCTGGCAGAACCTCCCCGACCCCAACCGGGTCCTGGGTGCCGAGTTGAAGACGGCGCACGCCGAGTGGCAGCAGGAGATCGCTGACCAGGCCACCCAGCGCAAGTGGATCTTCACCGCGAACGCGAAGGCCACCAGCGCGCTGTCCACCGGCGCCTATGCACTCGGCGAGACGCTGGGGCAGTCCTGGATCGCCGACTACGCCACCAAGTGGCAGGACTACTGGGGCCCGGGCGGGAAGGGCTGGATCGGTGACTCGCCCGTCGTCGTGCAGTTCCATGCCGCGAAGGGCATGTGCCTGGACGTCGAGGGGGGCAAGAAGACCAGCGGGACCCCGGTGCAGATCCACACCTGCAACGGCACCGCCGCGCAGAAGTGGGTCCTCGGTGAGGACGGCACGGTCCGGGGTTTGGGCTCCGGCATGTGCCTCGACGTGGCCGGCGCCAAGTCCGCGAACGGCACGAAGATCCAGATCCATTCCTGCAACGGGACACCGGCGCAGAAGTGGACGTACTCGACGACGAAGACGACGAGCCTGCGCAACGAGGCCACGGACAAGTGTCTCGACGTCCACAAGTACGACAACGGCTACAACGCCTGGCTGTGGACGTGCAACGGCAGCGGCCCGCAGCAACTCGACGTCGCGCCCACCGGCCACAACGGCACCGACATCCCCTGGTACCCGGGCAAAGCCGAGTTCACCAAGGCCAAGACTGCCGTGGTGAACGCCCGGACGGCGGCCAAGAAGCAGCTCGATGTCGTCAACGCTCAGGTGAAGGCCGCCGACCAGGCCGTCAAGGACACGGGCCTGAACCTGGCCGAGGCATACCGCAAGGCCGACAAGATGGGCGTTCCCCGTGGCCGGGGCCTCATCGCCGGAATGCAGAAGGCCCAGGTCACCAAGGCCTCGGCGGCGGCACTGCACGCCATGGCCAAGGCCGCCGAGACCGCGTACGCGGCCACCAGGGCGTCCGCCGGAGACATGGCCACCGTGATGGACCGTGCCCGAGCCGCCGCCGCGAACGCGAAGGCCCAGTTCCGTCTCGCGGCCGCCAAGGAGGCGGAGGAGCAGGCGAAGGCCGCAATGGACGCGGCCGAGGTGCAGAAGGACAACGCACGCACCACACGGGACACCGCCGGGACGAAGCTCGCCGACGCGACCAAGGCCGAGGCGGACGCGAAGGTCCAGGCCGCCACCGCCCACGCCAAGCGACTGGCCGCCGAGGCGGAGGAGAAGACCGCGAAGGCGGAGAAGGAGACCGCAGCCGCCAAACAAGCCGAGGCCGCCCAGCACCAGAGGAACGCCCAGGCGCAGGCGACGGCGGCGCAGCAGGCGCAGGCGAAGGCCGAACGGGCCGGGGCGACCGCCGCCACCAAGCGTGACGAGGCGGAGAAGGCCCGCGACCACGCGATGACGAAGCGGGACGACGCGTGGGACGCCGAGCAGAAAGCCGCAGCGGCCCGTGCGAAGGCGGACGCCAAGGACGCCTACGCCGACTCGCTGGACGCCTCGGACGCGGCGACCGCGGCGCGGAAGGCAGCCGACGCGGCCGACGCGCAGGCCACCACGGCCGAGGCGGCGGCAAGGAAGGCACGTTCCGAGGCCGATGCCGCGACGAAGGCGGCGGCGGACGCGGACGCGGCGGCCACCCGTGCCGAGGCCGCTGCCAAGCGGGCCCGCGCCGACGCCCACGCCGCCGAGGCCGCCAAGGCTAGAGCCGACGCGGACGTGAAGACCGCCACCTCCGCGGCAGCGGACGCCATCGACGCCGCGCAGTCAGCCGCTTCGTCGGCACGCACCGCGGTCGAGCTGGCCGACGAGGCCTCCCAGCACGCGGACACCTCGCGCCAGAACGCGGACGCGGCCGCGAAGCAGGCAGCAACCGCCGTCTCCGCGGCGGCAGACGCCGCCGGACACGCCTACATCACCGCCCAGGCCGCCAACGACGCCAGCCAGGCGGCCCTGCAGGTGGCGAAGCCGGCCAACGACGCGATCCAGCTCGGCTCTCCCTACGTAACCTCCGACAGCGCCGCCGGGCTGGCCGTACTGTCGGCGCAGGCGTCGAAGACGATCGCCGAACAGCAGCAGGCGGTCGCACAGGCCCACGCGGACAACGCGAAGCAGGCCGCCTCACAGGCCCGGGTTCTCGCCGACACGGCGACCGGGGACGCGAAGGCCGCCTACCAGTGGGCCGCGCAGGCAGCCGGCCACGCGGCGAACGCGCACGCTGCGGCCAAGCAGGCGCTGGGATACGCCGCCGAGGCCGCGGACTACGCCGCAGCCGCGTCGACATCACTGGCCCGCACCATCGGCTACCGCGACGCAGCCGCCCAGGACGCGTCAGCCGCCGACAAGGCCGCCGGACGTGCGGAGGGCTACGCCAATTCCGCTCGCGACAGCGCCGACCAGGCCGCACTCGACGCCGAGGCGGCTCGCGCGGCCGCCTCACGGGCCGAGCAGGCCGCGAAGGACGCCCGCGCCGCAGCCCAGCGCGCCGACCAGGCGGCGACCGAAGCAGAACAGGCCGCCGAGGACGCCGCCAAGTACGCGAAGGAGGCCCAGGAAGCGGCGGAGAACACTGCCAGGAAGGAGGCGAACAAGCAGGTCTCGACCGGGGGCGGAACCGGCGTCGGCGGAGTGTTCTACGTCATCGACGAGGACAAGTCGGAGATCGTCTCCGGCAAGCAGCTCAACGACTGCACACTCACCCTCCAGGGCTGCACCGTCACCTACCAGGTCACCGTCGACCTGGTCGCCGACTTCTACCTGTGCACGGACGGCAGCGCCCTCGCCACCCCCGCAGGCTGCCCGAAGCAGGCGTGGAAGTGGCTCGACCGCAAGCCGGTCACAGCCAAGGACGTCGAGTGGACCCACCACTTCAGCGCCGGCGAGATCACCCGCCTGGGCTGGCAGAACCTCTTCGGCGACACCCTCGGCAGCATCCTGTACGACCTGATCCTGGGCGACGCCGTCAAGTGCTACCACGGCTCCAAGTCGGCATGCGCCTGGAGCGCCGCCATGTTCGCTCCGGTCGGCAAACCGCTCGGGGCTCTCGCCGACGCCGTCAAGGCACTCGACGCCGCCGCCAGGACCGGCACCGGCTTCACCGACGCCTGGAAGGGCCTGCGCGCTCTGAAGGTATCCGACGAGGTCATCGCCGGCATCGGCGCGAAGGCACTCGGAGATCTCGAGGAAGGATGCGCGAAGGGGGCAGTGCGAACCGCCGCCTTCACCGTCACCGCCTATGCCGCAGGCATCGGAGGCGGCGTCACCGTCTGCAGGTGGCTCGTCCTCGGCGGCCCCGGCGCTTGGCAGGTGGTGAAGGAAGGGGGCAAGAAGGCTCCCGCCATCAAGTACGAATACCAGATCACCGGAGTTCCGCAGGATTTCGGATACGTGATTCACGGCACCCCGAACCCCAGGGGTTTCGTCAAGTTCGACGGATACAAGGACGGCACCCTGTTGGACGCCAAGGGGCCCGGGTACGCGAACTTCGTCGAGAACGGAGAATTCGTGAAGAAGCCATGGCTCGATATGCCGTCGGAACTGGTGAACCAGGCGAAACGTCAGCGAGATGCCGTGAAGGCCGGCAAAACCAGCACGCCGATCCGCTGGAACGTCGCCGAGAAGGAAGCGTACGACGCGATGACGAAGCTGTTCGACGACAACGGCGTTGACTGGATCAACCTCGTGTACACACCGGCAACGTAATTCACAGATCCTGGTGGGGCTGGCTTGGTTTCTCCGCCAAGGCCGGCCCCACCGCGACAGCAGCGGATACACTGTCCCGACGCCACGAATCGAGTGATCCACATTGAGTGAAACCTTCCTCTCCGTCATCCCGACCGACCCGGATTGGCAGCCGGATCAGGCCGCAGGTGACGGCTCGGCTGCACTGCTGAACGAGCTGTGCCCGAGGGCGGGCGGAGAGATCGAGGTGCGCTGGCACACTCTGCCCGCCTTCGTGAATTCCGGAGCCGACCTGGAGACCATTTCGTGCCCCCGGTGCGGGAGCCGACTCGATATCCGCGAGTGGTGGATGCCCCAGATGGACGGGGCCTACGACGGCGCCGGTTTCTCGAATCTCGACATTCGCATGCCTTGCTGCGACTTCCACACCACACTGAATGATCTGGTATATGACCGACCGTGCGGGTTCGCCCGCTTCGAGATCAAGATCCTTGATCCTGACAGGGCCGAGTTGAACAGCGACGAACTCAGTGCGATCAGCGACAAGCTCGGCCATGACGTGCGACAGGTGTGGGCTCGCATCTGACGGGAGGGGGGCGGAGGCCTCGGTGCTGCAGCCGTGTCGTTCAGGTGAGGTGTCCTGGTTGATCACGTGACGCCGAGGGTGATCAGTGGACGGTTGGCGTCGCGGGTGTGGTGGCGGAGTCCGGCGGCGATGTTCGTGTGGTCGGCGAGTCGGAGAGCACCGATGACCAGGTTGCGCAGGGATGCCATGGCGCGTGGAGCGGTGCCGGTGCGTACGCGGGAGGCGTCCTCGGCGTACGTGTCCGGGCGGCGGAATCGAGAACCCGCAGGTGGTAGTCGGATCCGAGGTCGTGGAAGCGGGCATCGGGATCGCTGAGCAGGTGTCAGACGATGACGAGCATCGAGCGGGCGACGGACTCGGTCCACTCGCAATTGACGTCATGGCCACGACTGCACCCCCGTGCCCTGACCATCTTCTCAGCATCGTGCTGACCGGCCCCGTGGTCTCCTGCCGGCCGTGCCCGGCTTCTGGGTGGCCGTCGTCCGGCGTCTGGCCTCGACCCGCGTGCAGTGATCGTCCATCCGCGTTCCGGCGGGCACTCCCACCGGAACCCTCGGGTCAGCGGGCCGCGGGGCACGCTCGGAAGCGCCACGTGCTCGGCCTCGACACGCACGCGTCTCCGCACCGGGCGGTCGGGTGGGTCAGATCGGCACTACCCCGGGCCGACTGGTGATCGCCAGCCACCGACCACACCGGACGTCGACGCCATGCGACGGAGCCCGCCCCCTGCACCGTCCGATGGCCCTGCCGGGTGCGAGCCTTGCTGAAGCCGTTCCCCCTGGAGGCTGCCTCGGCCGCCAGCGGCGGCGATGCGACAGCACCGGCTGCCCGCTACGCGGGGGCAAGATCCGGCTCGACCAGGCGTGGGCCGAGCGCCTCAGGGGGGGAAGCGTCAACCGGCGCGTGCGCGTGGACCTCCCACCTGCGGCGAGCCGCCGCGGCCACGCCGGCGTCATCCGCAGGAAGGCCACGCCCACCGGACACCGCAGTCCCGCCCGCGACGCCTTGGACCGGCATCGGCGGACTGATAGACACGCTGTGAGACCAGTGGTTCCATCCGCAGAGAAACGGACGGCAGAAGGGTGACAAGGAACGGCATGGTGACAGTCGCAGAGGTCGACGCCTTCGTGGACCAGGCACACGCGGGACAGGTCGACAAGATCGGTGTGCCCTACGTGGAACATGTCCGCGCCGTCGCCGCCGGGCTCGCCCCGTTCGGCCCCGACCTGGAGATGGCGGGCCTGCTGCACGACGTCCTGGAGGACACGGACTGCACGCCGGGCCGGCTCCGAGCCATGGGCGTCCCGAACCGTGTGGTGGACATCGTCGAAACCGTCACCAACCGGCCCGGCATCTCCTACGCAGACAAGATCCGTCACATCACCGGCAACCGCGGTGCGACCCTCGTCAAGATCGCCGACAACGCCCACAACAGCCGACCCGACCGCGCTGCCCGACTGTCCGACGGGAACCGGGCCCGGCTGGCCGCCAAGTACCGGAGCGCACGGGAGTTCCTCTGGCCCGCCGTCACACGGGAGGAGGTCGAGGAGATCGTCTCGATCGTCAACCCTGCCCTGCTCGAGGAACTCTGAGAACACCCGCCACCGCCCCGTCTCCCGCTCCAGGCCCCCGGCAGCGCGCTCTTCGAGATCGCCGCGATCAGCCACGGAGCCGTCCAGGTCCGCATCGAGCACCAGGTGCGGACTCCCCGCATCCGGTGCCCAGCGTTGCTGCAGACGCGGGCCGTTGGCTCACAGCGTCCTGGCCGGCGGTCATCTGCCGCGAGAACGATCGCCTGAACGAGACACCGGGGCACCGCCAGGGTGTCCACGGATGCGAGGGGGAACGCGGTGGGGCCATGCTGCCCGCATGCACGCCCCCGCTCGCACTCACACGAGGAGCACGTCATGGCGTTCATCACCGCTGGTGGGGAGAGGGCGCTGACAGCGGCCTCCGCCACGAGGATCACCGCGTCGGGCAGACGGCTTCCGTCCGCGGCCATCCGGGTCCGGGGCCGGGTTCACAACCGGTGCGCCGGAGGAGTACGCCCCGCTGTGGCTGGAGGCCCCGGGGCGCGCCGTCGCCCACGTTCGCCGTGGCCGGACCGGCCGGACCGGCCGGACCGGACCGGCCGCGGAGCCCGGCCGCGACACCTCTGCGAGCGTTCCCGGCTCCCGCACGAGCAGGAGGACGGGCCGTCGGAGGCCGCGCGACACGGCTGCCGCCGGCGTCCCCGGCGGGGCAACGGGATTCGGTCGGCGCTTCGATCCGTACCGGATCGAGGAGGTCGCCGGGACCGGGACCGCCTTGTCGGCCCGTCCGGAGCGCTCCCGCCGCAGGGCCGGGTTTCCGGCCTGCGTCGGCATCGGCGTGTTCGACGGGGTCTCCGCGGTACCGGTACTCACCGCGCTCCGCTCATCGCCGTCTCGGCGGCGGGACGACCGGGGAGGTTCTCATGACTGCGGCGGTGGACCCGGATCGCTCGGAGTGGGACGTCGTCGTCCTCGGCGGAGCCGCCGCGGGCGAGAACGCCGCCCAGTACGCGAGCCGGTACTCGGGCCTGTCCTCGGTGCTCGTGGAGGACCACCTGCTCGGTGGCGAGTGCTCGTACTGGGCCTGTATGCCCAGCAAGGCCTTGCTCCGGCCCGTCGAGGTGGTGGACGCGGCGACCCACCTGCCCGGGGTGTCGGCGCGGCTGGATGCCGCCGGGGTACTCGCCCGGCGAGACCTTGTGATCAACGGGCTGGATGACGCCTCCCAGGTGAAGTGGGCGCTGGACACCGGCATCGACGTGGTGCGCGGTTACGGGCGCCTGGCCGGTGAGCGCACGATCGTGGTGACACGACCGGACGGTTCGACCAGGACGCTGACGGCCCGGCACGCCGTCGTCGTCGACACCGGGTCCCGCCCGGCCGTACCGGATGTTCCGGGCCTGCGCGCCGCGCTGCCGTGGACGTCGCGCGATGTGACGACGATGAGCGAGGTGCCGCGCCGGGTCGTCGTCATGGGCGGGGGCGTGGTCGCCTGCGAGGCGGCCACCTGGCTGCACGGGCTGGGTGCCGAGGTGACGGTCGTCCACCGCGGGGAGCGGCTGCTGGCCCGGAACGAGCCGTTCGCGGGGGAGATCGTCGGCGAGGAACTGCGGAAGAGCGGCGTGCGGCTGCTCCCGGGACGCCGTCTGTCCCGGGTCGAGCGGTCCGACGCCCGGGACACGGGCGAGGGCCGGGTGCACGGAGGCGAGGTGAGCGTGACCCTCGACGACGGCACGGTCCTCGTGGCCGACGAGGTGGTCGCGGCCACCGGGCGCACCCCGAACACCGGCGACATCGGCCTGGAGACCGTCGGGGTGTCGCCCGGCGGGTATCTGGACGTCGACGACCAGCAGTGTGTGCGGGGGGCCGGCGGGACGTGGCTGTACGCCATCGGCGACGTGTGCGGACGCGCGCTCCTCACCCACATGGGCAAGTACCAGGCACGTATCGCCGGAGAGGCCATCGCGCTGCGGGCCGGCGGCTCGGCCGACCTGCCGTCCGCGGCGGCCGGACACACCGGGCTGCCGCAGGTCGTCTTCACCACCCCCGAGGTCGGCAGCGCCGGAATGACCGAGCGCCGGGCACGCGGGGCGGGCCTCGACGTCGAGACGGTGGAGTACGACCTCGCCGCGCTCGCCGGAACCTATGTCATGCGCCCGGACTACCGAGGCCGGGCCAAGCTGGTCATCGACCGGGCCGGCGATCTGGTGGTGGGGGCGACGTTCGTCGGCGCCGGAGTCGCCGAACTCGTGCACTCCGCGACCACGGCGATCGTGGGCCGCGTCCCGCTGCCGACGCTGTGGCACGTCGTGCCCAGCTATCCCACGGCCGGCGAGGTCTGGCTGCGTCTTCTGGAGACACTGCGCGCGCAGCGCCGGGCGGAGTAGGCGGTACCCGGACCAGGAGGTCGTGCCCGGGAGCGGCACGGATGCGGGCGCCGCCGCGCCCGGACCGGGCCGCCCCCGGTCGGCGGAGGAGGAGGTCATGGTCATCACCCCGACCGCGGCTCACCGGCGTGCTCGGGCACGCACCGCGAGGCCCCGGTTCGCGGGCGCCGCGCGGACCGGCACGGCACTTCGCGGCGCGGTGAGGTGCGGTGAGGTGCGGTCAAGGGTCTCGGGCCATGCCGATCGTCGACGCGGGACTCCGCACCCCGCGCTCGACGGACACCGGCGCGCCTCAGCCGTCCGTCACGTCGCCCCGCCGATGGCCCCGCATCACCCGGCCCGCCGTGCGGGGGGCGGTGTGTTCGGGAGCGGCCTGCTCGGGGGCGGTGTGTTCGGGAGCGGTGTGTTCGGGAGCGGCGTGCTCGGGGACGGCGTGCTCGGGGACGGCCTGCTCAGGGACGGCCTGCTCGGGGGCGGCCATGCCTGCGAGCAGGCGCAGGCCGTCCTCCGACTCGCTGCCCGGACGCGCGTGGTACGTGACCAGGGTCTGCCCGCCGGTGCCCGGGACCAGCAGCTTCTCGTAGTGCAGTTCGAGTGGGCCGACCAGGGGGTGGTCGAACCGGCTCGTTCCGCTGGTCTTGTGCTTGACGTCCTGCCTCGCCCACAGGGCCCGGAAGCGCTCGCTGCGCAGCGACAGTTCCCCGACGATCTCCACCAGCCGGGGGTCGTCGACCTCCGCACCGGCGACGGAGCGCAGGTACGGGACGATACGGGCGGTCATGTCCTCCCAGTCCGGATGGAGCTCGCGCATCTCCGGTTGCAGGAACGCGGCGAGGATGCCGTTGTGCCCGGGCGCGTTGAACGGCGACAGTGCGACGGCGAGGCCGTTCGCGGCGAGTACGTCCATGTACCTGCCGTGCACGTAGGCCGGGGTCAGCGGCCAGGTGCCGATGAGTGTGCGGATTCCCTCGGCGGCCTTCTCCGGTCTGCGGGCGCGTCTGCGTCTCGGGCTCTGCGGCTCGGCGAGCCGGAGCAGGTACCGGGTGGCGTCCCCGTCCAGCTGCAGCGCGCGGGCGATGCCGTGCAGGACCTGCTCGGAAGGGTGCCGGTCGCGGCCCTGCTCCAGACGGACGTAGTAGTCGGAGCTGACCCCGGCGAGAAACGCGACCTCCTCGCGGCGCAGCCCGGGAACCCGGCGGTTGCCCAGGTCGGGCACGCCTGCGGCAGCGGGCGTGACGAGTTCCCTGCGGGCTCGCAGGTATCTGCCCAGGGTGTTGGCGTCCTCGGTGGCCATGCGTTCAGCGTAGGTGCCCTGTTCCCGGTCCCGGGTGGCCCTGGCGGTCCCAGTCTCGAGGGGGCCTGGCCGGTCCGCGGCCGCTGCCGCACGGTGGGCGGAGCCCATTGCCTTTTGCCTTTCCGACCGAGGGAATCCGGAGTCTTCCATGTCCGAGCCAGTGGAGAGCCCGTTGTCCGAGCCAGTGAAGAGCCCGTTCGACCGGCACTCGACCGCTTCCGAGGTGATCGAAGGCGTCGGCCTCGCCGGCCGGCGCGCGATCGTGACCGGGGCCACCTCCGGGATCGGGGTGGAGACCGCCCGGGCGCTGGCGGCCGCCGGTGCCGAGGTCACGCTCGCGGTCCGGCGCCCGGACGCGGGTGAGGAGGTCGCCGCCGCCCTGCGGGAGAGGACGGGGAACGACGCGGTGCGCACCGCCCGCCTGGACGTGGCGGACCTGGACTCGGTGCACGCGTTCACCAGCGCCTGGCGCGGTCCGCTGCACATCCTGGTCAACAACGCCGGGATCATGATGCCGCCGGAGCTCGAGCGGGGCATGCGCGGCCAGGAGCAGCAGTTCGCCACCAACTACCTGGGCCACTTCGCGCTCACCGTCGGACTGCACGGGGCGCTGGCGGATGCCGGCGGTGCCCGCGTCGTGACGGTGTCCTCCAGCGGCCACCTGTTCTCGCCGGTGGTCTTCGACGACCTCGACTTCCGCTTCCGCCCCTACGACGCCCTGACCGCCTACGGCCAGTCCAAGACCGCGGAGGTCCTGCTGGCGGTGGAGGCGGACCGCCGCTGGTCGGCCGAGGGCATCAGGGCGAACGCGCTGCATCCCGGGGCGATCGCGACGAACCTCCAGCGGCACACCGGGGGCCTGAGGACCCCCGAGCCGTACCGCAAGACGGTCGAGCAGGGGGCTGCCACCTCCGTCTTCCTCGCCGCGTCCCCCTTGGTCGAGGGCGTCGGCGGGCGCTACTTCGAGGACGTCGCCCAAGCCCCCGTGGTCGACGCCCGGCCCACGGCCCTCGGGGTGCCCGCGGTGGCGCGGTACGCGCTGGACGCGGCGAACGCCGAGCGCCTGTGGAAGACCGCCACCGGCATCCTCCGCTGAGCTCCGCCACGGACATCCGGCCCCGTCCCGCAGAAGGGCAGCCACCTGTACGGGAAGATCGGCCAGGTCGGTCTTCCCGCCCTGGGCGACCAGGGCGCACCGATGGCGGAGGCAGTGGGCGGGCGCGGCCTCTTGTGCGGCACCTGCGCGCCCTCGGCTGTCCCGGACCGTCCGGGTCCGGTCTCCCGGGCGTCCCGGCGCGGTTCCCTCGCCACCGGTCTGCACCGCACCCGGCGTGCCGTGCCGCCGGCCGCGCTCGTGATCGCCGTCAAGCCGGGAACGGGGTCCGGCCTGCTCGCGGACCTGCTGCGCGCCCACCACGCCGACGCCGAGATGTTCTTCACCCACGACCAGCCCGCGGCACTGCGCGACGGCACGGCGGACGTGGCACTGCTGTGTGCGGACACCGACGACCTGGACGGCCTGGACACCGTGGAAGTGGGTGAGGAGAGGGCCGTCGCACTGCTGCCCGCCGGGCACCGCCTGGCCGGGCGACCCGCCGTGACCACTCGGGAACTGGCCGTCGAGGAGCCCTTCACCGCGCAGTGCCCGGCCGTCGCCCTCGACGAGATCGTCGACCGCGTCGCCCTCGGCCGTCTGATCACGATCGTGGGTTCCAGCGCGGCCGACCGACTCGGCCGCTCCGCCGTCGCCGTACCCGTGACGGACCGTCCCGCCACCCGGCTCGTCCTCGGCCGGCCCGACGGCGCTTCCCACGCCCCGACGGCCGCGTTCGTGGCGACCGCCCTGGCACTCACCGCTGACCGCCCTGGCACTCACCGCTGACCGCTCCGGCGATGCCACCGCGGACCGCCCCGGTGATGCCGCCTCCTGAGGCTCAGTCGCCCGTCCGGCCCCCGGGACGGCGGTACACGCCGTACCAGTAGCCGCGGGCCAGCTCGCGGGCGACCAGGGCGTCGTCGCTTCCGTCGCCGTCCGCCACCTGCCGGGCGATCACCTGCCCGCCGCCCTGCACGATCAACCTGGCGGCGAGTCGCGGGTCGACGTCCGCCGGTGTGCGCCCGGCCCGCTGCTCCTCCTCCAGGACCGCCGCGGTGTTGTCGATGAACCGGTCCTGATCGGCCGTCCACGCCTCCCGGACCGCAGGGTCGTACGCGGCCACCTCGTTGATCGCCGACAGTACGGCCGTGTGCTGGCGGTAGTGCCGCAGGATCAGCTCGTAGGAACGCGCCAGCCCGTCGATTCCGCCGTCGGGGCCGCAGGGGCGCCAGGACTGCGCGATCGCGAAACTCTCCGTCTTGAGCGAACCGCTCAACCGGAGAAGCACATCGACCTTGTCACGGAAGTACAGGTAGAACGTGGAACGGGAGATGCCCGCGGCACGCGCGATCTGCTCCACACTCAGCTCCGTGTACGTCACACCACCGCACAGAAGCTCCTCCAGCACGGACAGGATCCGCCCCTCGAGCACAGCCCTCCGGTCTGCCGCGGTGGAGCGTCGTCGCGTCGTGGAAGCCATGCGGCCATCCTAGGCAAACCGACCGGACGGCCTCACGGAGATCCTGCGTCCCGCCCGTACGGTGCCGGACAAGCGGCCGCACGGCGGGTACCGCCGTGCGGCGTGGCCCGCCCCGGTGTCGGCACCGCGTGTCAGCACCGCATGTCGGCACCCGGTACCGGCACCGCGTCGGATGCGCCGCAGCGGGGGCGTCCGGCGGGGTTCCCGCCGGGCGCCGACCGCTGGGACGATCACTCCGGCCAGGGGATTCAGTCGAACGGTCCGAGCACGATCTCCGCGAGGAGGGCCGCGAGCTCCACGGGCATCGACAGGAACGGGGAGTGGCCGCTCGCGACGCGGTGGACCACGTCGGACTTGGCGGACAACTCCTCCTGGTACTGCGGTGGCAGCGCCCGGTCGTGCTCGCAGACGACGTACGCCGACGGGACCGAGCGCCAGGCCGCCCGGGTCAGCGTGTCGCTGAAGGATCGCGTGCTCTGCGGCACCAGCCGCTCGGCGGCCCGAGCGGCCTCGGGCCCCGGCACGTCCGCGTAGAACATCGGCACCGGACCGTCCGGTACCGGCTGGAAGCCGCCGGGGTCCGGGGGAACGGGTGCGCCGTGGTACGCCAGGAGACCTTCTCCGACGTCGAGTTGGTAGGCCGCGAGGTAGACCAGGCGTGTGACGTCCGGGGCTTCGGCGACGGCCTGGGTGACGGGTATGCCCCCGTAGGAGTGCGCGACCACCACCGCCGGGCCGTCGATGCGCTTCAGTTCGTCGAGCACCGCCTGCGCGTCGTCCCGCACCCCGGCCTCCCGGCCGGCGCTCGGCAGGTCGACCGTACGGGTCGTCCAGCCGTCGGCGTCCAGCACCGCTCTCAGCCCGTCCCAGCACCAGGAGCCGTGCCACGCCCCGTGCACCAGGAGCAGGGTCGGCCTGGAAGTTCCACCAGCAGTCACGGTCATCCCGCTCCCATGATTCCCCCGCCAAGGCGCACGGTGGCGCCGTCACAGGACTCCAAAAGTGAATTGGACACACTGTCCAACGCCATATCCAAGTCCATGTTCGCGTTCATGTCCAACCCCGTGTCCGGCGAGCCGGTTCGGCTGCAGCCGGGCGCGGGGCTGTCAGGCGCCCGCCAGAGGTCCGCCAGGCGCCCGCCAGACGCCCGCCAGAGGTCCGTCAGAGGTCCGTCAGACGCCCGTCAGACGTCCGTCAGGGTCGCGAAGAGCAGGTTGAGTCCCTCGGCCATGGTGGGGTGAGTGATCACCATGTCGCGCAGGGCTGTGCAGGGCAGGCCGGCGAGCATGGCCGTCTGCACGGTGGTGATGGTCTCCCCGGCTTCCGGGCCGAGGAGCGAGGCGCCCAGGACGCGCTGGGTGCCGGCGTCCACGACGGCCTTCCACAGCCCCTGTGTCTCCCCGGTCGTGCGTGCCCGGGGGATGGCCGACACGGGCAGCCGGGCGATGCGCACGGCGTGCCCCCGGCGGCGGGCCTCCTCCTCGGTGAGGCCGACGTGGGCGAGGTCGAAGCTGAGGAACGTGGTGTGCGGTATCAGGCGGTCCCGGGTGGAGCGGGAGCCGCCGCGCAGGTTCTCCTTGAGGATCCGGTAGTCGTCCAGGGACGCGTGGGTGAACTGGGGGCTGCCGGCCACGTCGCCGGCCGCCCAGGTGTGCGGCGCGGTGGTGGCCAGGTGCTCGTCGACCTCGACGAAGCCGCCCGGGGTGAGCGCCACCCCGGCCCGGGGCAGGTCCAGTTCCGCCGTGACGGGCTCGCGTCCCACGGCGACGAGGATGTCGTCGGCGGCCAGTTCACGGCCGTCCGCCAACGTCACGGTCACCTCGCCGCCGCCGTCCCGGTCGACGCGCGTGGCCTTCCCGCCGAACACGAGGGCGACACCGTTGCCGGTCAGCATGTCCAGGGCGGCGGCCGCGATCTCGTGGTCCTCGCGCGGCAGCAGCCGGGTGTGCGGGCTCACCACGGTGACCCGGCTGCCGAAGGCGGCGAGCATGTCCGCGAACTCCAGCCCGATGGGACCGTCGCCGAGCACGACCAGACGGTCGGGAATCCGCTCGAGCCGCAGCAGCGTCTCGCTGGTGAGCGCCCCCGCCGTCGCCAGGCCCGGGACGGCGGGGACGCGCGGGCGCGTCCCCGTGTTGACGACCGTCTCGGCGCCGCGCAGCACACGGGTCCCTCCGTCGCGCAGGGCGACGCGCACCGTGCGCTCGGCGACGAACCGCGCCTGCCCGATCACCAGGTCCATGCCGGAGTCGAGGAACTGCTTGTGGTTGAGGGCGACCATGCCGTCGACGACCTCGCTCCGGCGGTCCCGCAGCAGTCCGGCGTCGACCCCCGCACCGCCCGCGTCACCCACGACGAGCCCGAGGTCGCGGGCGCGCCCCAGGGTCCTGCGGGCGCGGGCGCTGGCCACCAGGGTCTTGGTCGGGATGCAGGCGACGTTGATGCACGTGCCCCCGATCATGCCCCGCTCGACCATGGCGACGCGTCTGCCGCCCCTGGCCTGGTCCATGGCGAGCGTCTTGCCCGCCTTGCCGCCGCCCACGACGAGGAGGTCGACGTCCTCTGCCGTCGTCGTCATGTGTGCCCTGCCTTCCTGTCCTGGCTCGGAGCCGGTCGCTGTCGTGGGCCGGAGCCGGTCGCTGTCGCGGCTCGGAGCCGGTCGCTGTCGTAGCTCGCAGCCGGTCGCTGTCGTGGGCCGGAGCCGGCCGTTCGAACGGTCGGCGGACCCCGCGGTTCACGCGGTCCGTCCGCGCGGTCCGTTCACGCCGTCCGTTCACGCCGTCCGTTCACGCCGTCCGTTCACGCCGTCCGTTCACGCGGTCCGTTCACGCGGTCCGTCCGCGCGGCCGCCACGGGCCGCGCGGCAGCCGGCGGAAGTATCCGGTGCCGCTACTCCCCGGTGGTGCCGAGAGCGCCGCGGAGTGCCGCGACTGCCTGCGCGACGGCCGCCCGGGTGGCGTGCGTCGCACTCAGCGGGTTGAGCATCATGAAGTCGTGGGTGATTCCGGCGTAGCGGACGGCGGTCACGGCGACGCCCGCGGCCCGGAGCCTGGCGGCGTACGCCTCGCCCTCGTCGCGCAGTACGTCGGCCTCGTCCACGATCACCAGGGCGGGCGGCAGTCCGGCCAGTTGCTCCAGGCTCGCCCGCAGCGGGGAGACCGTGATGGCCGCGCGGCGTGAGACGTCGGGCAGGTAGGCGTCCCAGAACCACTCCATGGCCTTGGCGGTCAGGAAGTAGCCGGTGGCGAACCGGGCGTAGGAGCCGGTGTCCATGGCCGCGTCGGTGACCGGGTAGTACAGCGACTGATGCACGAAGCGGACGTCGCCGCGTTCCTCGGCCAGCAGTGTCAGCGCCGCGGCCATGTTCCCGCCGACCGAGTCACCGGCCACCGCCAGGCGGGCCGCGTCGAGGCCGTGGTCGTGGCCATGGCGCACGATCCACCGGGCGGTCGCGTAACCCTGCTCGACGGCGACCGGGTAGCGCGCCTCGGGAGACCGGGTGTACTCGACGAACACCACGGCGGCCCGCGCCCCGGCGGCGAGCTCGCACACGAGCCGGTCATGGGTGCCGGCGTTGCCGAGGACCCAGCCGCCGCCGTGCATGTAGAGCACCACCGGCAGCGGCCCCGTGGCTCCCCGCGGACGGACGACACGCACCCGGACGTCGCCGGCGTCGGCGGGCACGGTGATCCACTCCGAGTCGACGGGTGGTTTCCCGACCGGTGCGGCCTGGAGGTCGTCCAGCACCCGGCGGGCCTTCTCCACGCCGAGCTCGTACAGGAAGGGCGGCTGCGAGGTGGCGTCGGCGAGCTGCTGGGAAGCGGGTTCCAGAACGATGTCGGGTGCGGACTCGACGGTCATGGCACGACTCCTCCGTGTTCGGGCCGGTGGCGGCAGCCGGCCGGCTGCCGCACTGCCGTGCCGTCAGGGTGCTGCCGGCCGTGGGACGCCCGCATCCGTCACGCCCCGGCCGCGGCCCCCGGTCCTTCCCGTCGTGCCGGGCCGTTGCCCGGTCGGCCCGCTCCCCTCCACCGGTCCTGCGGTCGGCACGCTCCCCTCCACCGGTCCTGCGGGGGTGGGCCGCCCCCTCCACCGGTCCTGCGGGTGGGCACGACTGCGGCAACGACTGCGGCCCGTACGGCCCGTGCGGGGGGCCGGCGCCCGGCATGTGTGCCCCCAGGGCCTCCGGCACCGGACCGGGGACCTCCCTGATGCGAGGGGCCGTGCGGGCGACGACACTCGCCGCAAGGCCCGCAGACGCGAGCGACTTCGCCGGCGGACCGGCCGACACCCCGGTCCCCGGCCACTGACGGGTGAGGTGCCGGTCTCTCCGCCGACGCGACGAAGGAGGCAGCCGTGACCATCGGTGACCAGCAGTCCCCGGCAACCCTCGAGACGCTGAAGCTGACCGACGGCTTCACCATCACCCGCATGGGGTACGGGGCGATGCAACTGGCCGGCCCGCAGGTCTTCGGCCCGCCGGAGGACCGCGACCGGGCGGTCGCGGTGCTTCGGGAGGCCGTCGCCCTGGGGATCACCCACATCGACACCGCCGGCTTCTACGGCCCGGTCGTCACGAACGAGATCATCAGGGAGGCGCTGTATCCGTACGCCGAGCCGGTCCGCATCGCCACGAAGGTCGGCGCCCGCCGCGGCGAGGACGGTTCCTGGCTCAGCTCCCTGGACCCGCAGGATCTGAAGACTCAGGTGTACGAGAACCTGGAGCACCTCGGCCTGAGCGTCCTCGATCTCGTCTACCTCCGTCTCGCATCGCACGAGGGCACCACCGACACCTCGCTGGCCGAGGAGTTCACCGCGCTCGCCGAGCTCCGGCAGGAGGGCGTGATCCGTCATCTCGGCCTCAGCGGCGTCTCCTCGGCCCAGCTCACCGAGGCGCAGGCCATCGCGCCGGTCGTCGCCGTGCAGAACCTGTACAACCTGGTGAACCGCCAGGACGACGCGCTCGTCGAGCGTGCCGCGCACGAGAACATCGCCTTCGCGTCCTTCTTCCCGCTGGGCGGGTTCACCCCCCTGCAGTCCGGCACCCTGACAGCGGTCGCACGCCGGCTGGACGCCTCACCCCAGCAGGTCGCCCTGGCCTGGCTTCTGCAGCGCTCACCGACCTCGGTCGTCATCCCCGGCACCACCTCGGTCGCCCACCTGCGCGAGAACGTCCTGGCCGCCCGGCTCGAGCTGCCCGCGGACGCCGTTCGGGAACTGGACGCCATCGGCGCCTGAACCGGCCGTACTCCGCTGCCCGGGCGGCCCCGCGCTTCACCCGGCGGTGTCCGCCGGCAGCCGAGCCCGGTCGTACGGGCTTGAGTCTCCCCCCGGGGGAGGCCCCAGCCTCGCGGTCATGAACGGAACTGATCTCGACGGACGCGTCGCCGTGGTGGCGGGCGGCAGCAAGGGCACCGGACTGGCGACGGCACGCCGGCTCCGGGACGCCGGGGCGCGGACGGTCACCATCGCCCGGACGGCGCCCGATTCGCCCGACCCCCTCTTCGTGCGGGCCGACCTGGCCACCCCCGAGGGAGCCGCGTCGGCGGCCGCGGCGGTGACCGGGCTGGTCGGCGTGCCGGACATCCTGGTGCATGTCGTGGGCGGCTCCCGGAGCCCGGCCGGCGGGTACGCGGCCCTGGACGACGAGCTGTGGGCGCAGGAACTGGCGCTCAACCTGTACCCGGCGGTCCGGCTGGACCGCGCGCTGGTTCCCGGGATGGCGGCCCGCGGCTCGGGCGCCGTGGTCCACGTGACGTCGATCCAGCGCCGGATGCCGCTGCACGACTCGACACTGGCGTACGCCGCCGCCAAGAGCGCCCTGGCCACCTACAGCAAGGGGCTCGCGAACGAGGTGGCACCGGCCGGTGTCCGGGTCAACTCGGTCGCCCCCGGCTTCATCCGCACCGACGGTGCCGAGCGTCTCCTCTCCCGTCGGATGCTCGAGGACGGCATCTCCCGGGAGGCGGCCCTCGGCGGCCTGATGAAGGTGCTGGGCGGCATCCCGCTGGGTCGGCCCGCCGAGCCGGAGGAGGTGGCCGAGGTGATCGCCTTCCTGGCCTCGGACCGGGCGAGCGCGGTGACCGGCAGCGAGCACATCGTCGACGGCGGCACCGTCCGCACCCTCTGAGCCCCCCCATCAGCAGCAGAACGCAGGAGAAGAGCATGCAGGACATCCAGGAGTTCGCCGAGGAGTACTTCGCCGCGGCGGTCGATCCCGACCGCGAACGCTACTTCGCGCTCTTCGGGGACGACTCGGTGGTACACGACGACGGCCGGAGCCACCACGGGCTCCCGGCGGTCCGCCGCTGGCGCGACGAGGGACCGTCCGTGCGCTACGCCCTCGGCGAGGTCACCGGCACGGCCGCCGCGTGCGAAGCAGTCGCCGAAGTGTCCGGCGGCTTCCCGGGCAGCCCGGTCACCCTCCGCTTCGCCTTCGAGCGCGATGTGCAGGGGAAGATCACCCTGCTGGACATCGGCGTCTGAGGCCAGGACCCGAAACACGACCCGAAACACGACCCGACACCGGTCCGGACGAGTCCCCGAGGAGGGCGGCATGGCCGAGCGACTGACGATCGGGGAGTTCTCCCGGATCACGCACCTGAGCATCCGCGCGCTGCGCCGCTACCACGAGCAGGGCCTCCTCGTCCCCGCGGAGGTCGACCCGGCCACGGGGTACCGCTACTACGCGCCCGCGCAGGTCCGGCCGGCGCTGACCGTCAGACGGTTCCGGGAGCTCGACCTCCCGCTGGCGGATCTCCGGCGCTTCCTCGAGGCCGAGTCCGCCGGCGGGGGCGGGAGCGGTGGTGCGGCGCAGCAGGTCGTCGCCGCCCACCTCCGCCGGCTCGAAGACCGCCTCGGCCGCACGCAGCGGGCGGTCCAGGCGCTTCGGGAACTCCTCGACCCGGAGGCCGAGCGGGCGGTGGCCCTTGAGGTGCTGCCGCCTCAGCGCGTCCTGGCCGTGTCCCTCGACGTTCCCCCCGGATCGGACCTGAGCTGGTACGACAGCGCGATGCGCGATCTGGACGCGGCAGCCGGCCGACGGCCGGTGCTCCCGCCGGGCGGCCGGTACGAACACCGGCTCTTCAGCGAGGGGCACGGCCGCGCCACCGTCTACCTCCCGGCGGACGAGCCGGTGCCACCCGGCGCACCGGCGACCGTGCGGGAACGCCGGCTGCCCCGGCGGACGGCCGCCGTGGCCGTCCACAGCGGTCCGCACGACGATCTCGACCTC
This sequence comes from Streptomyces sp. MS06, assembly GCF_047200655.1. Classification (NCBI taxonomy): domain Bacteria; kingdom Bacillati; phylum Actinomycetota; class Actinomycetes; order Kitasatosporales; family Streptomycetaceae; genus Streptomyces; species Streptomyces sp. MS06. Next base: position 113,219 of record NZ_JBJZOJ010000003.1, on the reverse strand, counting down.
ACCTACGGCGCCGTGGGGTCCTTCGCCGCCCGAAACGGTCTGCGCTCCGACGACCTCGTCGAGGAGATCTATCTCGTCGGGCCGCGCGACACCGACCAGCCCGATCGCTGGCGCACCCTCGTCGCCTGGCTGATCGCCTCCGACACCGGTCGGTCCACGACGTAGGAGAGGCACACGGCGTCCGCGCCTCAGAGGTCGTCGCCGAGCACGGTCCTGATCTCGGTGCGCGAGGCGATGCCTCGCTTGGCGAAGACCTTGCGCAGGTGGTACTCGACGGTGCGCGGGCTCATGAACAGCCGGCTGCCGATCTCCGGGTTCGTCAGGCCCTCGCCGACGAGCCGGGCGATCTGGAGTTCCCGCGGCGTCAGGTCGCCGCCGGCCTCGACGCTTCGTCTGCGGACGCTCTCTCCGGTGGCCCGCAGCTCGCGCGCCGCGCGCTCGGCGAACGCCGCCATGCCCAGCGTGGTGAACACGTCGTGGGCGCGGCGCAGGTGTTCGCGTGCGTCGACCCGGCGCCGCTCGCGGCGCAGCCATTCGCCGTACAGCAGGTGGGTACGGGCGGACTCCGGCCGCAGCCGGGTCGCGCCGAGCCGGTCGATCGCCTCACGGTAGAGGGCCTCGGTGTCCCCACCCGGCTCGGCCAGCGCGCGTGAGCGGGCCTCGATACCCCGCGCCCAGTCGGTCCGGCTCGCCCCGGTCGACTCCATGAGCTGCTCAAGCGCTTGTGAGGCGAGTTCGGCGTCACCGCACCGGACGGCCGCCTCGACCAGTTCGGCCGGAGCCCAGTGGGCGGCGACTCCGGGTGCCGGGGGGTCGGCGCTGGCCTGTGCGGCGGCGGTGCGGGCCTCCTGGTAACGGCCCTGGCCGTTGCGGAGCACCGCGGTCGCCCACTGGGCGACGGTCAACCCGACGCCCTCGCCCCGCTTCCGCGCCTCGCTCACGGCCCGTCGGCCCAGTTCCTCGGCCTCCGCCTCCCTCCCCCGCCAGGCGGCGAGCGTGAGGGCCCCGTAGTCGGTGATCTGCATCCCGGTCACCGCGGTGATGGTGCTCACCTCGGTACTGAGCGCCGCGGCCTCGGGCAGTTCGCCTTCGAAGAGGTGCACGATGATCCGCGAGCTCAGGGCGAGGGGGAGGACGGACAGCGCACCGGTCGTGCGGGCGAGACGGACGTGCCGCTCGGCAAGGGCGCGCCACGCGTCGCCGTCCCAACGGGCCACGGCCGTGATGTAGGCGAGCCACAGCCACCGCAGTTCCTCCTCGGCACAGACGCCGTCGCCGAGGAAGGCGTTCACCGCCCGGTTCATCGCGGGGGCCGCCGCGACCGAGTTCTCGGTGAGGTACCGGGACAGCGCCTCCAGGAGGAGGTCGGCGGCTCCGGGGGAACCCGGTGCGGGCGGTGCCGCACGGGCCGCGGCGGCGATCTCCAGCAGACCGCAGCCGTGGGCCAGCCGGCCGGCGAACATGGCGGCGGAGAGGGTCTGGAGGTAGGTCTCGCGGGCCAGCCGGGCGTCCAGCGACTCCAGTCGCTTGGCGGCGTCGAGCAGCAGGGGCGGAGCGAGGTTGCCGTGGTGCGCGGTGAACGCGATCTCGGCCCGCAGCAGGCCGGCCCGGGCGTGCTGTCGCTCGTCGAGCGGGCCCGCCTCCGCGACGGCCAGCAGTTCACGGGCCGCTTCGGCGGCGCCGGCCTTCTGCTCCGCGTGGGCGGCGGTCAGGGCACGCTCCGCGCGACGCGCGGACTCGGGCGTGAGCATGACGGCGCGGTGCATGAAGGCCGCCGCCGCGGCCAGGCCGCCGCGGGCCTGCGCGTGCCCGGCCGAGAGCTCGAGTTCGGCGGCCACCTCCTCATCGGGTGCGGCCGCGGCGTGGGCGCGGTGCCATGCGCGCTGCTCCGGCAGGGCCTCGGCGTCGGTGGCCTCGGCCAGTGCCTCATGAGCGCACATCCGTTCTTTCGCCGACGCGGCACGGTAGACGGCCGAGCGTACGAGCGGATGGCGGAAACGGATCCGGGTGCCGAACTGGATCAGACGGGCCGCGGCAGCGGCGGCCAGGGCGCCCGCGCCGATTCCCAGCCGCGCGGCCGCGCGCCAGACCAGTACCGGGTCGCCGAGTGGTTCGGCAGCCGCCAGCAGCAGTAGCTGCCGGGTGTCCGAGGGCAGCCGCTCGAGCTGCCTCCGGAAGCTGTCCTCGATGCGGCCGGAGAGCGCCTGCGGGGCGGGGAGCCCGAAACCGCCCGCCAGTTCCGCGTGCGTCAACCCGCGGGGCAGTTCGAGCAGGGCCAGGGGGTTGCCCCGGGCCTCGGCGACGATCCGCTCGCACACTCTTTCGTCCAGCGGGCCGGGAATCGCCGTACGCAGCAGCTTCCGCGCGTCCTCGTCGTCCAGCCCGCCCAGCCGGATCTCCGGCAGGCCCCAGGCCTGCGCGCCGTCGCCCGGGCCGTCATCGGCGTCGCGGACGGCGAAGACGCAGACGACCGGCTCCGCGGTGAGGCGGCGCGCCACGAACGCGAGCACCTGGGCCGAGACCCGGTCGAGCCACTGGGCGTCGTCGATCACGCAGACGAGGGGCTTCTCCTCGGCGGCCGCGGCGATCAGGCCGAGTACGGCGAGCGAGAGCAGGAAGCGGTCCGGCGGCGGCCCGCTGCGCAGGCCGAACGCTGTGCCGAGCGCGTCGCGCTGCGGCCCCGGCAACCGGTCGAGCAGATCCAGCATCGGCGCACACAACTGGTGCACCGCCGCGAAGGCGAGTTCCATCTCGGACTGAACGCCCGAGACGGTCACCACGCGGCAGTCGGAGGCCTGTCGCACCAGGTGGTCCAGCAACGTCGACTTGCCGACACCCGGCTCACCGCGGATCACCAGGGCCCGGCTCTCCCCCGCACGCGCGGATTTGAGCGCCCCATCGAGCGCCTCGCGCTCCGTCCGCCGCCCCAGCAAGGGGATCAGGGGTGGGCCGACAGCGGGGTCAGGGCCTCGATGGCTTGTCGGCATTCCGCCTCCGTGTGGCGCCGTCCTGGCGACAGTCTATGACCGGACCGGCGTTCACGCTGATGAGGTGTGCCGGCCACCGCCCACCGCCCCCGCCCACCGGGCGCCTCGCGCCTCGGGACTCGGGGCTCGGGGCTCGGGGCTCGCGCCTCGGGCTCCGGCCTCGGGGCTCGCGCGCTGGAGGGTTCAGCCGCAGCTCGCCGGATGCGGTTCCCGGCCCGACCGCGCACCGGCACACGGCGAATACGCGGTCGCCCGGCACTACGGGACGGCGGGCGTCGCGACCCGGCGCAAGGCGCTGCACGGGACCGTGCGGTCGACGTACCGGAACGCGCCCGAGCGGCTGCCGCAGCACACGGCCGCACGTCGTGGTGGTCGACCGCGACGACCGTCGCGCATCCGTCCCGGGCAGCCCCCGGGCCTGCTCGGCTTGTTGGCGGTCCGGTTCCGCTCAGCGCAGCTCGCGGAAGGTGGCGCGCAGGTCGTGGACCCATGCCTCCGGGTTCTCCCACGGGCCGAAGTGCCCTCCCCTGCCGTGCACGTTGACCGCCCGGACGTCGCCGTAGAAACCGGTCCGGCCGAACGCCGCCCTGCGCTCTTCGGGGGTGTGTACTCCGGGCGGGGAGGCGTCACCGAGCAGGAAGGTGAAGCCGGCGGGCGCCCCGACGGCGGGTGTGCGCCCGTGCGAGGGCGTCCAGGGGTGCAGGTTGGCGTTGCGGTAGGCGCGTACGGAGGAACCGATGGCCTGGTTGGCCCAGTACAGGGTCGCGTTGGTGAGGATGTGGTCGGCGGGGAAGACCTCGTCGAAGTCGGTTGCCGGGTCGCTCCACTTCCTCCACCGCTTGAGGATCCAGGCCAGCATCCCCGCGGGGGAGTCGTTGAGGCCGTGGGTGAGTGTCTGGCCGTCGAGCATGTGGGCGACGACGTGTGAGACGTAGGTGTCGTTGAAGTCCAGGACGTCCCGGCGCAGTTGCTCGGGCATGCCCTCGGTCGTCGTCCGGCCGCCGGTCAGGTCCCAGTACCGGTCGCCCTGGAAGATGTTCAGCGGCATCTCGTTGCCCAGGTGGATGCCGTACAGCGAGTCGGCGTACTTGTGGCCGAGCTGCGCGCCGACGAGCGCGCCGTAGTCGCCCGCCCCGACGGCGAACCGCTCGTGGCCGAGGACGCGGGTCATCAGCTCGTGGAACCGGTCGGCCATGGTCACGAAGTTCTCGCCGGCGTTGGTGAGCGGGGTGGAGAAGGCGAAGCCGGGCAGGGAGGCCACGACGACGTCGAACGCGTCGGCGGGGTCGCCGCCGAACGCGGCAGGGTCGGCCAGCGGCCGGATCACCTTGCTCCAGTCCCAGAAGGACCAGGGCCAGCCGTGCAGCAGGAGCAGCGGCACCGGGTCCGCTCCCCTGCCCCGTTCGCGGAGGAAGTGCACGGGCGTGCCGCCGATGTCGAGGCGGTGGTGGCGGTAGGTGTTCAGCTCCTTCTCCACGCCACGCCAGTCGAAGCCGTCCGCCCAGTACTCGACGAGGGGTCTGAGGTGGGAGGTGGGCAGGCCGTACACCTCGTCCTCGTTGCCGGGGTCGGGTGCGAAGCGGGTCGCCCTGAGCCGGGCACGCAGGTCGTCGAGGACGTCCTGCGGGACACGGATGGTGAACTGCGGGAGTTCGGGGTCCTGTCGCATGGTCATGAGATCTCCTGGGTGCTCGGGGGACGGGAGAACGCGGTCGTGCGCGGTGCCGATCTCGCGCGAGGAGGGGCGGCCGGGACTCCGGCCCGGCACGGCGCCCGGCACGGCGCCCGGCACGGCCCGTGGATCAGGTGAATTCCAGCCGGACGCGGGTCAGTTCGAGTTCGGCGATGCGCCAGCCGTCCGCGGCCCGGACGAAGCGGGGACGGTAGTGCCCGAAGCCGTGCATGGTGCGGGGCGTGTCCGCGGTGCCCTCCGGACGGATGATGAGGTCCTCCATCGCCCAGGTCCCGTCGGCCGAGTCACGGGAGTGGACGTCGATCACGTCGGAGAACAGGTGGTGCACCACGGTCGCGTCCGGACCGACGCTGCGGCGGATCGAGTCGGCGATCTCCCGGCGCCCCCGCATGACGCGGACCGGTGAGCCGTCCACCAGCCGCGGGGTGAACGTGCCGTCCGGGGTGAACAGCTGAGCCAGTTCCTCCCAGCGCTGGTGGTCGGCGAGGTGGACGTAGGACGCCATCAGGCGCCGCAGGTCCTCGACGATGACGAGGCGATCGAGGTCGTGCACGGGGCGTCGCTTCCTTTCGCGGTTCGGGACTGCGACCGGTCGTGGTTCGGGAGTACCACCGGTCGTGGTTCGGGAGTGCGACCGGTCGTGGTTCGGGAGTGCGACCGGTCGTGGTTCGGGAGTACCACCGGTCGTGGTTCGGGAGTGCGACCGGTCGTGGTTCGGGAGTACCACCGGTCGTGGTTCGGGAGTGCGACCGGTCGTGGTTGGGGAGTACGACCGGCCCCCGGCGGACCGGGGCGAGGCCCACCGCACGGCGGCGCGGCGGCCCTGTCCGGTCACGCTCGCCCGTTTAAAATGGACCCGCAAGTCCAGAAGAGGAGGCGCCATGCGCACCGGCAGAGCGACCGCGCCGCACCTGACCGCGAAGGGAGCGGCGACCCGGCGCCGCATCGTGGAGGGAGCGGCGGCGGAGATCCGGGAGAAGGGAGTGACCGCCACCCTGGACGACGTCCGTGCCCGTACGTCGACCAGCAAGAGCCAGATCTTCCACTACTTCCCCGGCGGCAAGGACGAACTGCTGCTCGCCGTCGCCGCGCACGAGGCGGACCGGGTACTGGAGGACCAGCAGCCGTACCTGTCCGAGCTCGGTGAACTGAGCACCTGGCAAGCGTGGCGGAACTGGCGTGACGCCGTCGTACGGCGCTACGAGCAGCAGGGCGTCAACTGCCCTCTGGGCCTGTTGATCACCGAACTCGGCCGGACCACGCCCGCCTCCCAGGCGCTCACCGGGCAACTGCTCACCCGGTGGCAGCGCGCCCTGCGCACCGGCGTCCGGCGCATGCAGGACGCCGGGCGGATCGACGTCCGGCTGGACGCCGACCGCACGGCGGCCGCACTGGTCGCCGCAGTGCAGGGCGGGGTGGTCATTCTGATGTCCACGGGTGGCATCGCCCACCTGGAGGCCGCCCTGGACACCACGCTGATGCTGCTGCGGTCCGGTGCGCCCGCGGCCGAGCCGTCCGGCGGCAGCGGGGAGAGCCCCGGCTGCCCCGCCACCTGACGGCGCCCGGTCGCCAAGGGGTGCGAAGCTCCTCCCCTCCGGCCTCCCTTCGTCGAGGTCCGGAGGCGCCCAGGCCGGGAACCGAAGGCCCGGCGGGAGGCGCCCCTCGTCGAGGAGTAACCGGGGGCGGAGGGAGTCACCGGGGGCGGAGGCCGTCCATCACGTGCTCCATGATCCTGTTCGCCTGCGCCCTGCCGTCCGCGCCCGGGTCCACCCGCCACAGGAAGCCCATCAGGAGCAGGACGTCGGCCGGGTCCAGGCCGTTCCGCAGGCTGCCGTCGGCCGCGCAGGCGCGCAGCAGCTCTCCCACGGCTGCGGTGACCGGCGCGTACGTCTGGTTCACGGCGTCCTGGACGGCGGCGGTGTGCAGCGCTTCGCCGAGGCCGTGCTTGAGCCGTACGTAGTCCGCGAGGGTGTGGAACCAGTCGCGGAACGCGTCCAGCGGCTCCCGGGTCGCGAGCATGCCGGGGACGGAATCGGCGAGGCGCTGCACGTCGTGCCGGTAGACGGCGAGGATCAGGTCCTCGCGGGTGGGGAAGTGCCGGTAGAGGGTTCCCGCGCCGACTCCGGCACGTTTGGCGATGAGGTTCAGGGAAGCCGTGCCCGACTCCGCGAGGGCGTCGTGCGCCACTTGCAGGATGCGTTCGCGGTTTCTGAGCGCGTCCGCACGTTGCTCGGTCGATGGTCCTGGCATGACACGTCCATGATGTGTACGGCAACTGTCGCCGGTGTGGGCACCCCGGAGCGCCGGAGAACTCTCCGATTGCCCCCAGTCTAGGACCTGCCCGCCGGGCGACGGCACCGGAGCCGGTTCCGGGCGGAGCCTGTTCCGGGCGGAGCCTGTTCCGGGCGGAGCCCGCGCCCGGACCGGCGGCCGCGGAGCCACGGGCCCGCGGCCGCCGGTCCGGGCGCACGACGGGCGGCGAACCACGGCGGGGCCTCGGACGACCGGGCGCCGGCCGGCGGAGCCGGCCCGTTCCCGGACGGCACGGCGGGCCACTATCCGGGGGCGGGCAGTGTCGGACGGCGGGCGAAGACGCCGCCCTGCGGGCCCGGAAGGGGACCCTGCGGCCCGAGGGCTCCCCCGCCGGCCACCGCGACCGCTCCGCGGCGCGCGGCGGCCTTCACTCCCGGTCGTCGAAGTCGACTCGGACCAGGGGACTCCCGGCGACCCATTCCGCCAGCATCCCGGGGTCGCCCTCCCGGTTCGGCGACTGTTCGATGATCTCGGCGAGCACCCTCCGCCGGGTGTTCTCGTCAAAGATCGCCACGGCCGTGGCCGGCAGGTCGGCCTGCACCCCGTGCTTGAGGTGGAGGGTGAAGCGCGGGTGGGCGCGAAGGTTGGCGTACCAGGCGCGTGGGGTGGCGTCGCTGGCGAGGTACCAGAGACCGTCCACCCGCCACAGCCAGATCTCGATGCGGCGCGGCCTGCCGGTGCGCGCGCCGATGGTGGTGATGTCCACGGTGCGCTCACGTGTCGTGGACTGCGGGCCGATGTCCAGCGCGCGTGCGACGGAATCGAGCACGACGGGCTCCCTTCTGCGGTCTGTGCACGTCTCGGACCGCTGCGGCGTTCCGCTCCCGACACCGTCCGGGCCGCACGGGTTTGTTAACCGGAGAACTCTCCGATAATATTCCAGGACATCCGGAGAGCTCTCCGTTTGTCTCGGGGTGTGCCGTCCCGGCGGCCCGCGGCCGCCGCACCGCCCCGCACCGCCCGTCCCGCAGCACCCGAGCGGGCTCCGACCCGCCGCAGGGCGTCAGACCGATCCAGAGCAGGAGAACGACGGTGGAGCAGATCACCTCGCACTACATCAACGGCAGGTTCGTCCCCTCGCACGGCCAGGAGGTGTTCGACCTCGTCAGTCCCACCACGAGGGAGGTCGTGGGCCAGGTGACCCTCGGCGACGAGCGGGACACCCGCGACGCCGTCCGCGCGGCGAAGGAGGCGTTCGCCTCCTTCTCCCGGTCGCCCCTCGGGGAACGCCGCGACTACCTGCAACGGCTGCACGACGCCGTCACCGCCCGCACCCGGGAGCACTGCGAGGCGATGCGCGTGGAGTACGGCGCCCCGCCGCAGCGCGCCGCAGCCACGGTCGCCCGCGCGGCCAAGAGCTTCCTGAACGCCAGGGAAGTGATCGACGACGTGGCGTTCACGCGGGCCTTCGGCGACGTGCAGGTCCTGCTCAAGCCGGTGGGCGTGGCCGGACTGATCACCCCCTGGAACTCCAACATCCTCATGATCTGCCACAAGGTCGCCTCCGCGATCGCGGCCGGCTGCACCGTGGTCGTCAAGCCCAGTGAACTCAGCTCGATGCAGGCGCAGGTGCTGGTCGAGTGCTTCGACGACGCCGGGCTGCCGCCCGGGGTCGTCAACGTCGTCCACGGACGCGGTGAGGTGGTCGGCGAGGAACTCGGCACCAACCCGGACGTGGCGAAGATCTCCTTCACCGGTTCCACCGCGGTCGGCAAGAAGCTGATGCGCAACGCCGCCGAGACGATGAAGCGCGTGACGCTCGAACTGGGCGGCAAGTCCGCGCACATCGTGCTGGAGGACGCCGATCTGAACCGGGCGATCCCCTTCGCGTTGAGCGCCGCCTTCATGAACAGCGGTCAGGCCTGCGTGGCCGGGTCCCGGCTGCTGGTGCCCGAGAGCCGGCTGGCGGAGGTCGAGGAGGCACTCAGGACCCGGGTCGCCGAGCTCGCGGTGGGTGACCCGCTCGACCCGCGGACCGCGATCGGCCCCATGGTCACCGAGAAGCAGTACGAGCGGGTCCAGGGCTACATCCGCGCAGGCGTCGAGGAGGGCGCGGAGATCCTCATCGGCGGCGAGGGCCGTCCGCAGGGCCTGGAGTCCGGCTTCTTCGTCAAGCCCACCGTGTTCGTCGGCGTCCGCAACGACATGACGATCGCCCGGGAGGAGATATTCGGCCCCGTCCTGTCCGTCATCTCCTACGCGACCGAGGACGAGGCCGTCGCCATCGCCAACGACACCGACTACGGCCTGTTCGCCTACGTCACCACCGCGGACCCCGAGCACGGCCGACGACTGGCCACCCGCCTCGAGGCCGGCGGGGTCATGGTCAACGAGTTGTTCGACTTCTACGACCACCCCCACGCGCCCATCGGCGGTTTCAAGCAGTCCGGCTTCGGCCGCGAGTTCGGCGTGGAGGGCATCGGGGAGTACCTCGGCACCCAGTCCGTCTACTCCCGCTGAACAGCGGGCCCGGCCACATCCTCACGCCGTCGGCGAGAGGCATGCGGCGGAGCGACCGACCGACCGTCTCCAACCGCGGGCAGCGGCAACGGCCGGCCGATGCGCACCGGCTGCGCGGGACGTCGGCACCGGTCGCGGCCGGAAGCCGGAAGCCAGGAGCCGGGCACCGGGCACCGGGCACCGGGCACCGGGCACCGGGCACCGGGCACCGGCAGCAGATCACCTACCGGCCCGCCGGTGGGTCGGGACGGCGCGGACGGGCTCAGATCCAGGTGTCGAACCACATTCTGGCGTGCCAGTCGGCGTAGGGGATCGTCTGCCCGGTGTAGATCGGCAGGAAATGGAGGAAGTTCCAGGCGATGAGCAGGACGAGCACACCTGCGGCCACCGTCCCCCGCACACCTGCGGCCACCGCACCCCGCACGCGACGCCTGCCGGCCGCTCCCGGTGGACCCGACAGGGCGCCCAGCATCATCGTCACGGCCAGGCAGAGGTACGGCACGAAGACGACCGCGTAGAAGGAGAAGACGGTGCGGTCCTGGTAGAGGAACCAGGGCAGCCAGCCGGCACCGACCGCGCACAGAACCGCACCGGCGCGCCAGTCGCGGCGCAGCGCCCACCGGTGGAGCAGGTACACGAGCGCGCAGCACGCCGACCACCAGAGCAGCGGCGTGCCCAGGGCGAGAACCGTCTGCGAGCAGTCGACGGCCGTGTGGCAGCCGTCGGTCCCCGGCCCCGGGGACCGGTAGTGGAAGAGGACGGGGCGGCCGAGGACCAGCCAGCTCCAGGGGTTGGACTCGTAGGGGTGGGGGGTGTGCAGGCCCACGTTGAACCGGTAGACGCCGTACTCGTAGTGCCACAGGCTGCGCAGAGGCGCCGGTATCCACGACCATGCGCCGCCGCGGCCGTCTGCCCAGTGGCGTCCGTAGCCGTCGTCGGACACGAACCAGCCGGTCCATGCCGCCAGATAGGTCACCCCGGCGACCGGGACCAGGGACAGGAAGGACGGGCCGGCGTCCTTGCGCAGTACCGCCCGGTACGGGCGGCGAGCCCCGGCGGTGCGGCGGGCGCCGACGTCCCACAGCACCGTCAGGGCCACGAAGGAGGCCAGCACGTACAGGCCGTTCCACTTGGTGGAAGCCGCCAGTCCCAGGAGGCTCCCGGCTGCGAGCCGCCAGGGGCGCGCCCCCGTTCCGGCGTGGTCACCGGTGTACGCGTCCGGGCGCGCACGGCCGTCCGGGCCGACCGGTAGGGCTGCCGCCAGCCTGGCTCTTGCGCGGTCCCGGTCGATCAGCAGGCATCCGAACGCCGCCAGGACGAAGAACATGACCACGATGTCCAGCAGCGCGGTACGGCTCATCACCACGTGCAGCCCGTCCATCGCCATCAGCGTGCCGGCCAGGCAGCCCAGCAACGTCGAACGGAACAGGCGGCGTCCGATTCGGCAGAGCATGAGCACCGACAGGGTGCCCAGGACCGCAGGCATGAAGCGCCAGCCGAACGGGGTGAGGCCGAACATCCACTCGCCGAGGGCGATCACCCACTTGCCCGTCGGCGGGTGTGCGACGAAGGATCCCGTGTCGGAGAGCGGGATGACCTGAGGGTGGGCGAGTATCTGCGGGTCGGAGATCGTGCGGTCCGGCCAGGTGCCCTCGTAGCCCAGTCGCAGCAGGGACCAGGCGTCCTTGGCGTAGTAGGTCTCGTCGAAGACGACGCCCCGCGGCCGGTCGAGGTGCCGGAAGCGGATCGCTCCGGCCAGAACGGCGACGAGCACCGGCCCCAGCCAGTCCGTCGCCTTCGCGATGCGGTGGGCCCGTGCGGGATCGAGGCGACCGAGGCGACCGAGGCGGGCGAGGCGACCGAGGCGACCGAGGCGACCGAGGCGACCGAGGCGGGTGAACTCCCGTAGCCGGGCGTAGGGTTCGGGGAAAGGCGGAATCAGTCGCTCGCGAGTGTCGGTCCGGGGGCCTGCGGCGTGACCGAATCGGCGAAGTCGAGTCTGCCAGTCCTCGGGCGCGGTTGTCGGGCGGGCGCAGGCGGTGTGAGGACTCTTCACCGGGCGAGGGAGGCCGCGTCGCCCATGACGACGACAGGGTGCGCGGCGGGGTCGAGGGCTCGCAGCAACTGCTTCATGTGCGTCCTGGACAGGCTGACGCAGGCGTGCGTGGGGCCTCCGTGGTCCACGTGGATCCATATGCCCCCGCCGCGGTTCGCGCCCATCGGCTTGGCACCGTCCATCGGCGACGTTCCCGGCCTCCGGTTGTAGTTGATGGCGACCACGTAGTCGAAGGAACCGGCGAGCGGTTCGCCCTCGAAGCCGGATCCGCCGGCGGAGAAGGCACGGGACCGGTGGTAGGGCAACTCGGTGCCGGGGTCGGCCAGCCGTCCGCCCGCATCGGTGAGACCGAACACCCCTATGGGACTGCGCAGGTCACCCGCATGGTGATCGTCGGTCCAGCCCTTGTAGCCGTTGTGCGCGGCCCACACCGGCCCGGGGCGCCAGCCGCCGTCGACGCGCTGGTAGAGCACGGCTTTCGAGGACGCGGAGTCGCGTGCGGCTCCCGTGACCAGGACCACCTGGCGGGCGTCGGCCGGAACGTGCGACAAGGTCGTGGGACCGAGTCCCGGCAGCCGGGTGGGGATTTCGGGCCGCGGCGAAGCCGTCGTCCCCGGTGGGACGGTGGCGGCCGACGACCGCCCCGGTCCGGAGGCGGCGGCGTCATGGACGACCGAGGACGCCTGGGAGGCCGGGGCGGAGTTCGCCCGGGCCGTGTGGTGGTAGGCGACGATCCCCAGCGAGGAGACGAGGACTGCCGCGACTGCGGAGACGGAGGGCCTGTGAAGGCGCATGGTACGGGCTTTCTGAAGACGTAGGGAGGAGTGGGGCAGCCCACGGGGGTGCTCGCGACGACCCGGCCGGTGCCGGTGTGCCCGCGGGAGGCTGCGCCCCGGCTCCGGCCGTTTCGCCGGGGACACGGACCGGAGCCGGGGGACCACCGGCGGGGGTCGGCCGCCGGCTCAGCCGCGCGCGTTCTCCGGCACCGTGATCTGGCGCTCGCCCCAGCTCATGAGGGTGGTCGCCGAGTAGTTCACCGTCATGCCCGCGTCCAGACCCGCTTCCCGCGCCCTGGCCGAGGCCTTGACCAGGACGACCTGCTCACTGAGCATCGCGCCGGTGGAGGGGTCCACCACCAGCTGCTGCTGCGTGGTCCCCAACGGTGTGCGGTACGTGAGGGGGAACTCGACGGCGACGCCCTCCCGCCCCAGAGGGTCGTGGACGTGTCCGATCACCCGTACTCCGGGCAGATCCGCCATCATCCGGTAGGCGGCCGCCCGGACGCCGGGCTTCACGGGCATGGTGACGAGGTCGGCCGCCTGACGCAGCATCCAGGCGCTGCGGCCCGCGGCACCGGTCCCGGCGCCGTGGTCCTCGGCGTGCAGCCGCTCCAGGTAGCGGCGCAACCCGTCACTGGTGGAGGGCAGTTCGCGTAGAGCCTGGTAGGAGATGTTGTGCGAGCCGACGGCGTAGATCCTGTCGTCGATGTTCGTCCTCATGACCGTCGGCCGCCCGGTTCCCATCGGGTAGTCGATCGCGTTCTTCCCGGTACCGGTCGCGGCCTCGACCCGCACCGTGCCGGGCGAGCCCGCGGCGCGCCAGCGTGCCCTGTCCACGGCGGTCCGGGGCTCGGTCACGGCATCCAGTCCGGAGACCATGAGGCTCCCGGTTCCGGGTCGCACACCCACCGACCACTCCTCGGTGGACGTGCTGCGCACGGCGAAGAGGCGCCCTTCCTCGCCGGCGACGTCCACGTTCTCCGAGCGGGTGGTGGTCTGCCAGTACGTTCCCTCGGCGGCCGAACTCTCCGCCTTCTCGGCCGCGCCGAGCAGTTCGAGGTGTCCGTCGACGCGGACGTCCTCGCTGCCGCCCGGCTGCACCGCTGCGACGGAGGCCTGCGGCTGCACGGCCGGCCGATCGGCCGGCTGCCGGTCGAGCGCGCCCACGACCACCACCGACGCGGCCACGGCTGCGAGGGCCACCGCGCCCAGCGGCCGGAACCCGCTCCTCCGGCGAGGCGCGAGGAGGCCGGTCACGTGTCCGTCCGCCTGCTCGGTGACGATGCGTGCGAGGTCGCCCCGCTGTCGCGCGGGGTCCACCAGCCGGGACGGGTCCAGTTCGCCGGGCCGTGCTTCCCTGAGCACCTTCATGGCGTCGGGCCGCCCGAGCCGCTGGCGGTTCTTCTTCACGCGGGTGCTCCTTCGTGACGGGTGGGGTGGGGGGTCTTTGCGGGAGATGCGGGGGCCGTCTCCGACGGGGATGCCGCTTCCAGGGCCTTCTCCAGCCGGCGGCGGGCCCGGTACAGACGGACGGTCAGTGTCGGGCCGGTGCAGCCGAGGACCTGGGCGGCCTCCTTGGTGCTGAGGGCGTGCCAGGCGATGAGCGTCAGCAGTTCCCGGTCGGCCTCCGGCAGGCTGGCCAGGGCCTGGAGTGCGTTGTGCCGGTCGGTGACCTCCGCTGCGACGTCGTCACCGACGTCGGTCCGGGCGCCGCTGCTGATGCGCTGTGCCTCCTCGGCGGCGAGGAGGTACTGGCGGGCGTCCCGACGACGCAGTTCGCGCACCAGGTTGCGGGCCACCCCCAGGAGCCACGGCAGCGCCGGCTGGGGAATGCTTCCCATCCGCTGCCAGGCGACGGTGAACGTCTCACTGGTGATGTCCTCCCCCACCTGCCGCCCGACCAGGCTGGTGGCGTAGGCGAGGACGCGCGGATAGCACTCCTCGTACACGTCCCGGAAGCGTTGGGCATGTGTCACGCGCCGTCCCCTCGTTTCGCCTGTCTCACCAGGCAATGCGCGCAGCGGCCCGTTTCTTACATCCCGAACGGAGAAATCCTGCGGATGTGGCGCGCGTCACACCGGACAGGTGCGGTCCGTACCCCGCACCCCGTGCTCCGTGCTCCGTGACACGTGCCCCGCGCTCGGGCGGCAGCCCCGGCTCGGCCGGCAGTGCCCGGCGGCCTCGCCGGACGCCTCCGCGCTCTTCCGGAGCTGGTACGGAAAGAACCGGGCTCGGGCCGATGACCGTGAGCAGGCCGATGGGCGGGCTGGTCCCGCGGAGTTCCAGCAGGCGAGGTAGGCACCGACGGCCCGGTCCAGGGCGTCACCGTCGACGGCCGCCAGTACACGGCCGATCGTGGTCCGCGAGGGAGCATGACGCCACCGCAGCGGATGCCGTCGGACTCCGACGGCCGTCAGCGCGGCGTCCGAGGCCCGCGCCGCACGCTCGGCGATCTCGTCGACGCTCCCGGCTCCCGACACGGCCGCGCAGACGCAGACGAGGAGCATCGCGGTCAGCGAGTACCAGCGGCCCCGTCTCGCACGCGGGTCGGGCACCAGGTTCGGAAACGTCCGCAGGTACACGACTTGGCCGATGCCCAGCGGACCCAGCCTCACCAACACCGCTGGGATGAGGGAGGATACAGCGGCAGGCACGGGCTACGAACCCTTCGGACCGCTAGCTACATCTGTCACCATTCAGGATCCCTAATGATCACAGGCGAGTTCAGGCAGACGCTTGCGAGAGTTCGTGAAGCCATCCACTCCAGCGAAGAGTGGAGCATCTTCAATTCTGTTCCACCGGGCGTCTCCCGGCGGCCGGAACTGGATGCTCCGGAGGAGTACCTGGACTTCTTGCTTGCGGCCGACGGAGCTGTCATGGGGGCAGTGGTGGTCCTCGACAAGAGGTTCGCCGAGAAGTCGCAGGCGTTGATCTCGCCGGGTATGGTCGAAGTTCCCGAAGATCCAGATAACTGGTTCGTCGTCGGGAAGGTAAACGAGAATCCCGTACTGGTCAATCGCCCAGATGGCTCGATCTGGACTTACCCTGACATGTTGTCTTCCTGGTGGGCGAGTCGCCGATTCGAGAGAGTGGCGGACAGTCTTGCCGAGTTCGTATTGGAGTACGGACTCGGCTCCTGCTACTTGCGCATCACCGGCGCCACAGAATCTGATCAATGGTGGCAGTTATTGCGTCAATTGGGAGTCGCGTGAAAGAAGTTCCGCGGCTTTGCTACCTCTTGTCATTCACGGTAAGAGGTAGCGAAGCCGCTCTGCGGTCATGAAAGCAAAGACATGGAACCTGTTCTTCTCCAGGCTGCGGAGTCCCTGCCGGTTACGCCAGCTCCGAAGCGTGCCGAATGGCATGAGGAGTGTTTTGCGTGGTCACTGCCGTTGCCTGAAGCCCACTATGACTTCCGATCAACACCGCAGAGTTTACGATCTGTTGCCCCCTGCCGAAACCATCCTGTGAAGTTCACAGGAGCCCAACTGGCCCCCATTGGCGTGGGGGAGACGTCCTAAGTCTCGATAATCAGCGGGGCGTGGCTCGTTGCGGAGTCCGCGTCACCTGGCTGGTGGATACCTTGAGGAATCTCGGTAGTCGTCGCGGCTGACGAAGTAGCCCACGACGATGAAAACGCCCAGGATTCCTACACCGACGCCGACAAGAACCGCACCTATCCCCTTCCCCTCGGTTATGAAGCGTACCGCGCCGGTAAGCCCGAAGACTGCCATGCATCCGCCGAGGACGAGCATCCGCGAACTCTGGGGCTTCAGCCAGTGCCACAAACCGGGGCGGCTGCGGCCACTCAAGGGCGGACCGGCGGAGTGGGTCACTGGTACCTCGGCTTTCCAGGCCCGGTTGGGTATTTTTCGTCCGCTTTCTTGATCGAATGACACACTGTCACACTAGCCCCACCCTTCGATCAGGTGGGAGCCAGGTTACTTCTGACGGCATGAGGAATGCCTGGTGGGTCCAGTCACAAGAGGGAAGCCGTACCGATACATCCGGGGTGGTTGAGTCGCTCGTCGATCGGATCAGGAGCTTCTTCGAGTTGGCCACCGATCAGGTGACGGCCATGCAGGGTCCTCGAACTTGGACGGTGCATCACGTCGAGCACGCTGACTGTTCGCCAGAATGGGGGATACCCGCGCCGCCTTGCTCCAGGGTGAAGCCTCCACGGCTGCTTCGTCACCGACCCGTCGTTCGGGGCGTACCGGCCGTCTCCAGCCACTGGCGCGCGCCGACCTCGGCAGCGGATTCCCGCACCGTGAGCACGCCCAGGACCTGCCCGGCGGCGTACGCCATGAGCGCTGGCAGAACCGGCACGGCAAGGATGACGGCACCGCGCCGACCGAACGCGACGCCCACGTTGCGCCTGGCCCGACGTCGCTTGGCCGTCCATGCCTGATCCGGAGTCGGCGGGTCCAAGAGGGCTTCTCGGTGCCGCCGGCGCTGTGTCACCCACCCCCACACCAGACCGGCGCAGGACGCCACGCCCAGCGCCGCGTTCACCAGGGTGCGGCCGGTGCCGGAGAGCCCGTCGAAGAACCCCGTGAACATGGCGAGCGTGGCTGCGTAGAGGGCCGCGAAGAGGACGAGCCAGAGAAGCCCGGTAGCCGTCCGCCGCAGCCAGTAACCGAACCCGCGCCGGTACCAGCTGGTGCCGAGCCCGGGCAGGGCCGGGATCTCGGCGTCGGCATACGCTCTGTGGGCTTCAGAAGAAGCTCGTGACACCATGCCAGAGGTCCTTCCCGCAATCCTTGATGTCGCTTCCGTACCGCTTGAAGTCATCTCCGGTCTCGGACAGCACGTTTCCCGTGCCGTGCAGCACACCGCCTACCACTCCGTGGTCGTGGATGTCCTCGCTCCAGTGCTCGTGGAAGCTGTGGTCGAGGACGTTGGTCGCGACGAGTACCGTCCCGACCCCGACCGCGGTCGCCGCGACGGCCCCGTCGACGGGCAGTGAGGCCGCGATGCCCGCTCCGACCGCCAGGCCGCCCAGCGCGACTCCCCCGTCCACGGCGACGGATTTCTGCCACGACCATCCCTTGTCGTGGTCGTCCTCCGCCTCCACCAGACCGCAGGCGGCCGCAGCGGCGACATCGATCACCGGCACCTCCCTGAGGAACTCCGGCATGGCCTCCAGCGACCGGCTGGCACGCAGCGCCTCCGCGGCATCTCCCAGTTTGACGTTCAGCGACCGGTCGTACGGCAGCTTGGTACTGCCGTTGTCTGCGCGGGCGATGGCGTCTTCCAGGGAGTCCACCTTCATGACCGCGTCCCGGTACGCACCTTTGGCAGGCAGGTCCTCCGGCAGTGCCCTGCCCGCCTTCTGGTACGCCCTGCGCTCTGCTTTCAGATCCTTCTTCGCGGCGTGTGCCTCGTCCTTGGCGTCATCGATCAGCTTGCGGGCGTCCTTCCCCCGCGCACGCGCGTCCTCGGCGTCGTAGGCGTACAGTCCGCGCAGCGCATCAGCAATGGTGATCTTGTCCCCCGCCGACACCTTTCCCGTCACCTGCGCATACAGTCCTCGCAACTTGTCCGCCGCCACCAGGCGGGCGTGCTGCGCCGTATGCACGACCTCCCGGCGCACCTTGTCGTACTCGCCGAACGCGTCGATCGTCTTCTGCTCGTCCGCGCTGGGCGGATCTCCCGTGACGAACTGCTGCGGCACACCCTTGTCGCCCATGGGCACGCCCTTGCGCGTTGCAGTGTGCTCGGCGTTCTGCAGAGCCGTCTCACAGGCCGAAAGCTGACCGGCGAGGGTGTCGAGGATGTCGCCCGCGGAACTGACCAGTGTGGCGAACGCACCGGCGGTCAGCGCGTCCTCGCTCCACGCGGCGCGGAAGGCCTCGGCCGCGTCTCCCGTCCACCCGGCGTCGCCGACGAGCTTCTCGACCGCCCGGGAGACCGGCCGGACCGCCTCGTCCAGCGGCTTCTTCGCACCCTTGTACGTGTCGGCCATCGCACGGAGCCCGGCTATGTCACCGCCGACCCAACTGTCGCCCATCGCAGCCTCAGCCCTCCCCCGCCATCAGATCCTCGAAGACGCCGTGCACGTCGACGTCGTGCCGCCGGAACGAGTCACGCGCGTACGCCACCTTGTCGCCGTGGTCGTCGAGCCGGTCCGCGAACCCGATGTGCAGGGCGAGGATGAGATCCGCGACCTCCTTGATCGCATGATCGAGCCCGGGATCACCGCCCTCGGCCACCGGCGGCGCCACCTGCGCATGCAGCCCCCGGTAGTGCGTCGCCTCCCGGTGGAAGAGCCCGGCCATCGACGTGAGGTCGCTGAGGACGACCTTGTAACCAGCGCTGGACATCAGCGCATCTCCTCCGCGTAGACGGCCAGAGCAGCCGGCTGCCAGCTGGGCCGACCGGTCAGCGCGGCCGGGTCGAGCCGCACGGTCACCTCACGCTCGGCCATCGCCTCGGCCAACGGCCCGAGCGAGGTGGCCACCCACGGCTGGGAACCGCCGAGGAGCGCGACGAGCCGGTCCACACTCGTGAAAGCGAGCGCGACGGTTCCTTCAGTCGGATGCTCGAAGAGTTCGTACGCGATGAACGGAACCCGCACCGCACGGCCGTCGGCATCCGTGGCTCGCGCCGCCCGCGGATGCGCGGGCACGAACACCGGTGTGCGGTAGACGGGAACACCCGGTTTCGGACCCGGCTCCCGGACCTCCGGGGAAGGCGGCGACTCGGCCACACCGACGTAGTCGAGCAGCCGGGAGCGGCGCGGTCCGACCGGCTCCCCCTGCGGCGTCCCCATCGCCGACTCCCCCTCGCACCTCAGCCCGCATCTTTCGAACATCGCCACCCTAGGCACCGCCGCAACGAACAATCACGACCAAATGAACCGGTCACGGTCGATGCATTCGCGACCTATACGTGACTTTGATCGCGACTTGACCTCTGCTTGGGCTGATGATGACCTGTGCCCGCATCGCGACCAAGGGGCGGCACACCGCCCCGTCCACCGGCTTGACCCTGTATGCGCGACGCTCGAATGCGCTGTGTCTGGTACCGCCGAACTCCGCGGGTACGCCATCCCCACCTCAGGTCGGGGAGGAGGCCCGCCTCAGTTCCGCCCAAGGAGAGATAACGCTCTGACCTGCATGTTTGCGGGGATCCGGCGGCTGCTTCAGCCCTCTGGGACTTCTCAGGGACTTTCGGCCGAGTCCGTGAGCCAGGCCTCGATGGCGGACAGTCCTCGCGCGCCGCCTGCGGCAGGAAGTGGGTGTACGTCCGGAGCGTGAACGCCGGGTCGGAGTGCCCCAGCCACTTCGCGAGCGAGACGATCGACTCACCGGCTTCGAGCATCACCGACGCGTACGTGTGGCGCAAGACATGGAACCCGTGCTCGCGGCTCGGCTCCCATACGCGCGACGGCTTCTCGCCCGGTTGCCGTTCGGGCAGCGGCGGGATGACTCCCGTCTCGGCGAGCGCGGGCTTCCATGCCTTGGTGTTCCAGGTGGTGCGGTTGATCGCGCCACGCCGCCTTGTGTAGACGAGCAGCCGGACGGTCACCTTGCGCCGGTCCTCGCGTGCGAGGTCGGGCTCCTCGGGGGCCAGCCACGGCTGGGTGACGTCGATCGGTTCGAAGCGTTCCTGGTGCGTGAGGAGCCGCTTCGCGAGCACCTTCGGCAGGGGCCCGTCGCGTTCCTTGCCACCTTTGGGCGGGCCGAATGGGACTACTGCAGGGTTGGGCAGGTCGTCGCCGTCGTAGGCGTAGTGCCAGATCTGTGCGGTCGACGGGTCCTGCCCGTCGGCGGCATCGGTGGCGACCTGGACGACGTGACGGCTTGAGGAGTCCCAGGTGAGGTGGAGCGCCCGACCGCTGGAGTCGCTGGTGACCGTGGTCAGCGTTCCGTCGGCCGCGTAGTCGAGAGTCTCGGAGCGGCCGTTGCGGTCGGTCGCCTTGGTCAGCTGCCACCGTGAGCCCGACTGCCGCCCGAAGAGGTAGCTGGTGCCGGACTTGGCGACCAGGCTGTATCCAGTTGACCAGCCCGCACCGAACAAGGTGGTGGTGCGCGGGTCGAGCGAGTTGTAGGAGCGGGTCACGGACAGGGGCGGGCGCCCCAGGGCCAGTTCGCCACTCTGAAGACGACAGGCGGCGGCTATGAGCCGAACGGAACGATGCTCGCCAACGAAGTGAAGCTGTACCAGCGATACAGCACCGTCACCAGGGAGGTGGGTGGTGTCGAGCAGAGATACGCTCTTCAGCGGGAAGTGCCACTGAGTCCTCATATCGAAGAGCAGATAAATAAGGACGTCTATCTGCGCGCCACTGTTCGCGGATTCGATCCCAGATGGAGCTTCATGAATGCCAGTCCCAGCCAGGAACTCAGAGACCGCTTGGAGCAGGCTGGTATCATTTACCTCGAGTATGGGAATTGATGGACTCGAAAAGATAGTTGCGGTATGGCTGGCGAACCTGCTGAAATCGAAGAATGGTCCAGCGAGTCGAAGCGACTTTCCCGTGCCCTTTTGGAGGGTATGGGGGTGGACCCCAACCTCCTGGAAGCGGCGCCGAGTTCAGCCATCCAAAGGATCGACAAGGAAATTCTTCAAATTTCCTTCGATGAAATGTCACAAGAGGAGCGGGAGAGAATTCACGTCTATTGCATGACTTTTCTTGCGGAAGTTCTGATGCGACTGCACGGGGGAAGATGGTCATATGTCAATGACCCGTCCTCGCCATTGGCGGGTAGGTATGTGATCGTGGGGATGGCTCGCGCGGCAGGTGATTACTCCGGTCCAGTGGATGTTGCGCAGGTGGCATACGAGGTGCTGAGCGGAAAACAGCCGAGCTTTGTCGATATGCTGAATCGTGCGGAAGTCGAGGCTGATCTGCGCGCGTTCTGACCCCAGTTGATCGCGGTAAAGATCGCATGATGGGAAATCACACGGCAAGCGAGACCGGACGGATGCCAGGGCCGCCTCGTTCAGGTGAGGTGTCCTGGTTGATCACGTGATGCCGAGGGTGATCAGTGGACGGTTGGCGTCGCGGGTGTGGTGGCGGAGTCCGGCGGCGATGTTCGTGTGGTCGGCGAGTCGGAGAGCACCGATGACCAGGTTGCGCAGCGATGCCATGGCGCGTGGAGCGGTGCCGGTGCGTACGCGGGAGGCGTCCTCGGCGTACGTGGTGTCCCTGACATGGTGGATCTTGTTGTACGAGTCGGCCAGGGGCGCGCTTCCGTCGTCGGCGTACCGGACAAGCCGGTAAGTCGCTCCTCCCTCGCGGCGGTGGCGGCGCCGGTGCCATTCCTTGGAAAGGCGGGCCGCTTGCCACCGCCACACCTACGCTTCCTACGGCATGACGGCTGCCCTCTGCTTCACCCGGCTGCTGCGACAGCCGGGCGCCGGGGGTCTCTCACCCCCGTCCGGAAACAAAGCGCCTCATGGCGCACCTCGATGCCCCAGTGGTCGCGGACGCGGCGGGCGATCTCGGTTGCGCCGGCCTGCTCCGCGGTCAGGTCGGTCACCCCGAAGACGCGTTCCAGAGTGACCTTGCCGGTGGTCACGATCCGTCGGCGGCGCGCGATCTGGACGGCCTGCGCCGCGTGGGAACGCGATCCCGGTGACGGCGGCGACCTTGATCTGGCCTCCGACGCAGGTCAGAGGCCCTGTCCAAAGCAAAGCCGCAGGTGGCGGCAGACGAGTCGGGCTGTACGCCGGGTTCTGTTCCGGGGGGACCTCGCGGTCCGCCCGGCGACGGCCATCCATCTAGGGCCGGCGTTGCCGCCGGCCTCGTGCGGTCTACCCGGGGACTCGGGCGGGCAGCCCTCGAACGTCCCCGCAGGAGCATCCCGGAGGGTGCTCCCTCTTGACCTTGCTCCGGGTGGGGTTTACCTAGCTGCCCAGGTCACCCTGGGCACTGGTGGTCTCTTACACCACCGTTTCACCCTTACCGAGGACCGAGGTCCCCGGCGGTCTGTTTTCTGTGGCACTGTCCCGCGGGTCACCCCGGGTGGCTGTTGGCCACCACCCTGCCCTGTGGAGCCCGGACGTTCCTCGGGAAGCCCCCTAGGGGGACTCCACGCGGCCGCCCGCCCGGCTCGTCTGCCGTGGTGACCATGCTACCGGTCGCCGCGGGGGTGTCGGTGCCTTGGCCGTGGCCAGGACCGAACCGGCGAGGATGAGGGCGAAGGCGACGGCGACGGATGCCGTGACCTCCTCGCCCAGGAACAGGGCGCCCGCCGCCACCGCGACCGCCGGATTGACGTACGTGAACACCGTGGCCCGGGTCGGGCCCGCCTCCTTGATCAGCTCCAGGAAGACAACGAAGGCGACCGCGGTGCACAGGACGCCCAGTCCGGCCAGGGCGGCCAGCACCGTGGGGGACGGCAGTGCGGAGGGGCGGCCGGCCACCGCCGCGGGCGCGTAGACCAGGGCCGCCAGGGCCAGGCAGGGCGCGGTGAGCTGCAGGGAGGGGACGTTCCGGAGATACCGCGCGGCGATCAGCGGGGCGGTGGCGTAGCCGATCACCGTCACCAGCACCTCCGCCAGGGAGCGGGCGTCGCCGCCGGTCAGGTGGGGGACGGTGAGGACGCCGACGCCGGCCAGCCCGAGCGCCAGGCCGGTCAGGCGCCGGACGCCGAGGCGTTCGGTCTCGCCGAAGAATCGGGCCAGGGCCACGCCGACGATGGGCACACCGGCGATCAGCAGGCCGGCGGTGGAGCTGGACAGGTGGCGTTCGGCGTCGGTGAGGGTGAACCAGGGGCCGACGATCTCGATGCACGCGAAGGCCAGCATGGGGCGCCAGTGGGTGCGGATCGTGCGGGGCAGGCCGCCCTGGCGGAGGGCGAAGGGCAGCAGGAGGGCCGCGCCGAGTGCGCAGCGGGTGAAGACGACCGCGGACGGGGACACGGCGTCCACCGCCACCTTGATCATGAGATAGGGGATGCCCCAGATCACTCCCATGAGGGAGAAGAGGAGCCAGCCGCGTGCAGTCATGCCGGCAGTCTCGGGTGTCCGGTCAGCGGGTGTCTTGAACGCTGTTGCGGTAGACGGCGGGGGTCACCCCGAGGACCCGGCGGAACCAGCGGGTCAGGTGGGCCTGGTCGGCGAAGCCCACCAGACCGGCCACTTCGGCGGGGCGCAGGCCCGATTCCAGCAGCCGGCGGGCCCGGGCCACGCGGTGCTGGGCGAGCCAGGCGTACGGCGGCACGCCCATCGTCGTGCGGAAGGCACGCAGCAGCTGGTAGCGGGAGAGGCCGAGGTCGGTGGCGAGGTCGGCGAGGGAGGGCGGGGCGAGCAGTTCGTCGGCGAGGCGGCCGCGGACGGCGGCGGCGATCCGGTCGGCGCCGGGGACGGTGTCGTCCGCGGCGCGGGCCGTGGAGTGCCGGCGGGCCAGCGCGGTCAGCAGCCAGGGCAGGCGGGACTCGACCTCCAGCGGGTCGGGGCAGGCGACGAGTTCGGTGTGGGTGAGGCGGAGCGCGGCGGCGAGTTCGGGGTCGTGCAGGACGGGTTCACGGAAGTGCGGGAGGCCGGCGCCGAGCATGCCGTCGCCGAGCAGCCGGGGTGCCGCGTACAGGGCGCGGTAGGCGTAGCCGTCGGCGGTGGCGGGACCGCCGGTGTGCATCTCGCCGGGTTCGAGGACGACGAGGGTGCCGGGGCCGGAGTGGATGTGACCGCCGCGGTAGGCGATGACCTCGAGGCCGCCGAGGGTGACGCCGACGGTGTACTCCTCGTGGGCGTGGGGCGCGTAGACGTGCTTGTCGAAACGGGCGGTCAGCAGGTCCAGGGCGGGACCGCCGCGGCCGAGCCGCGCCCGGGTCCAGAGCGCCTTCTCCGGTCCGCTCACACCGGCACCCCCTTCTCCTCGGGCCTCAGGGGTGCAACGCCGTGGGTCCCTTGTTCCATGCCGTGCCGTGGTTCCGTGCCGCCCCCGGACCGGCGCCGGGTGGGAGTCGGCGGGGGCTGCGGGACGACGGTACGTCACGTGGTGCGCCGGTACGTCCCGCGGGGAGGGGCACGGCGGGACGGCGGAACGCCGGCAGTGCGCGCCCCCTGGGCGCGGTCCCGAGGCGCGGTTCCGGTGCCGCGGTTCCGGTACGCGGGCGGAGCGGGGCGGACGGCGTGCGCGGTGGCGGGTGGCCGGGAGTGTGCGGTGGCGGGGCCGTACGCTGTCCCGGAGCTCGAACGAAGGAGAGTCACTCGTGCTGGTCCTGCTCCCGCCCTCCGAAGGCAAGGCCGCCGCCGGTTCCGGCGCGCCGCTGAAGCCGGAGTCGCTGTCGCTGCCGGGGCTCGGCGGTGCCCGGGAGGCGGTGCTGGAGGAGCTGGTCGAGCTGTGTGCGGGCGACGAGGAGAAGGCCCGCGAGGTGCTGGGGCTCAGCGAGGGCCTGCGCGGCGAGGTGGCGAAGAACGCGGCGCTGCGCACGGCGGGCGCCCGGCCGGCCGGGGAGATCTACACCGGTGTGCTGTACGACGCCCTGGACCTGGCCTCGCTGGACGGAGCCGCGCGGGAGCGGGCGGCGGAATGGCTGCTGGTGTTCTCCGGGCTGTGGGGTGCCGTCGGGGTGACGGACCGGATCCCCTCCTACCGCTGCTCGATGGGGGTGAAACTGCCCGGCATCGGGGCGCTGGGCGCGTACTGGCGTGCGCCGATGGCGTCGGTGCTGCCGGAGGCGGCCGGGGACGGGCTGGTGCTGGACCTGCGGTCCGCGGCGTACGCGACCGCGTGGAAGCCGAAGGGCGAGGTTGCGGAGCGCACGGCGACGGTGCGGGTGCTGCACGCGCCGACCCGGAAGGTGGTGAGCCACTTCAACAAGGCGACCAAGGGCCGGATCGTGCGCAGTCTGCTGACCGCCGGGGCGGCGCCCCGGCACCCGGCCGAGCTGGTCGGGGTGTTGCGGGACCTCGGGTACGAGGTGGAGGCGGCGGCTCCGGAGCGGGCGGGACGGCCCTGGGCACTGGACGTGCTGGTGGCGGAGGTCCACTGATCGTCCGTCGCCGGTGCGACAGCTTCGGTGCGCACCGCCGCTGGCACGACCGTGGTCGGTGAGCCCGTGGTCGGTGAGCCCGTGGTCGGTGAGCCCGTGGTCGGTGAGCCCGTGGTCGGTACGGCCGCCGCCGGTGGGACGGTCGTCAGCGCAGGTGGGCCGTGTCGTTGAGCAGGCGGACGCTGGCGTTGCCGTCCGCGTAGTACGCCACCACGGACAGGGACGCCGCGGACAGCTCCATGCGGAACAGGGACTCGGGAGGTGCGCCCAGGGCGAGCCGGACGAGGGTCTTGATCGGGGTGACGTGGGTGACGAGGAGGACCGTGCGGCCGGCGTACGCCTCGGTCAGCCGTGAGCTGGTGGCGGCGATCCGGGTGGCGGTCGCGGCGAAGCTCTCGCCGCCGCCGGTGGGCTCCGCTTCGGGCGAGGCGAGCCAGGCGGTCAGGTCGTCCGGGTGGCGTTCGCGCACCTCACCGAAGGTGAGCCCTTCCCAGGCGCCGAAGTCGGTTTCGCGCAGCCCGTCGTCGACCGCCACCGGCAGGCCGAGGCGTGCGGCGACGATGCCCGCGGTCTCGCGGGCCCGGGCCAGCGGGGAGGCGACGATGTGCTGGATCGTTCCGCGCCGGGCCAGCGCCGCCGCGACCCGTTCGGCCTGCGCGCGACCGGTGTCGGACAGGGACGGATCGCTGCCGCCGCTGCCGGAGAACCGCTTCTCGGGCGTGAGCGGTGTCTCGCCGTGGCGCAGCAGCACGAACGTGGCGGGAGCGCCCATGTCGGGGGCCGCGCTCCAGCCGCGGGCCGCACTCGGGGCCGCCTGGGCGGAGGCGGGCGCGGCCTGGGCGGAGGCGGGCGCGGCCTGGGCGGAGGCGGCCGCCGGGACGGTGGGCGTCGCGCTGCCCGCCGACTCGTCCCGCGCCGCGGCAAGCGCCGCGCGTACGTCGGCCTCCGCACGTACATCGGCCCCCGCACGTACGTCGGCGTCCGGACGGGCGGCGTCGTCCCCGGCCCCGGCAACGACCCCGGTCCCGGCCCCGGCAACGACCCCGGTCCCGGCCTCGGCAACGGCTCCGCCGGCAGCGCTTCCGGCGTCCGCCGTCTCCGCGGTGGAGCGGGACGGGTCCCACTGCTCACCGCGCCGGCCGGCGTCCATCGCCTCGTTGGCCAGCCGGTCCGCGTGCTTGTTGCGTTCGCGCGGGATCCACTCGTAGGTGACCTGCTGCGGCGCGAGGACGCGCGCGGCCTCGGCCGCGAGCGGCTTCATGTCGGGGTGCTTGATCTTCCAGCGGCCCGACATCTGCTCGACGACGAGCTTGGAGTCCATCCGCACGTGCACCCGCGCGTCCGGGTCGAGGGCGTGCGCGGCGCGCAGCCCGGCGAGCAGGCCCCGGTACTCGGCGACGTTGTTGGTGGCGACGCCGATGTACTCGGCCCGCTCGGCGAGGGTCTGCCCGGTCGCCGCGTCGCGTACCACGGCGCCGTATCCGGCGGGCCCCGGGTTGCCCCGCGACCCGCCGTCGGCCTCGACGATGAACTCCCGCACGGCCACGGTCCCGTACCGCCCTCGCCCTCGCCCTCGTCCTCGACCCGGTCCTCGTCCTCGCTCTACAGGCCCGACTCCGCCGTACGCACCAGGATGCGGCGGCAGTTCTCGCAGCGGACCACCGTGTCGGGTGCCGCCGCGCGGATCTCGCTCAGCTCGGTGATGGCGAGTTCCTGGCGGCAGCCCTGGCAGGTGCGCTGGTGGAGCTTGGCGGCGCCGATGCCGCCCTGCTGTTCGCGCAGCTTGTCGTAGAGCTTCAGCAGGTCCGCCGGGATCGTGCCCGCGACGACCTCGCGCTCCTTGGTGACGGAGGCGGCCTCGGCGTCGATCTCCTCGAAGGCGGTGTCCCGGCGGGCGGTGGCGTCGTCGATCCTGGCCTGGACGGACGACACCCGTTCGGTCAGTTCCGCCACCCGCTCCTGCGCGGACTCCCGGCGTTCCATGACCTCCAGGACGACGTCCTCCAGGTCTCCCTGGCGCTTGGCGAGGGAGACGATCTCCTTCTGGAGGTTCTCCAGGTCCTTGGGCGAGGTGACGGCGCCGGAGTCGAGGCGCTGCTGGTCGCGGGCGGCGCGCTGGCGCACCTGGTCCACGTCCTGCTCGGCCTTGGTCTGCTCGCGGGCGCAGTCGCTCTCCTCGGTCTGCGCGGCCACCAGCAGGTCGCGCAGCTGGGCGTGGTCCTTGGTGAGCGACTCGATCTCGGCGTGCTCGGGCAGCGACTTCCGCTTGTGCGCCAGCTGCTGCAGGCGCGTGTCGAGGGCCTGGACGTCGAGGAGTCGGATCTGGTCGGCTGGCGCGGCGTTCAGTTGGGGGCTCCAAGGGGTTCTGTCGGGCTGGATGCCGCGTGGGCGGTCCAGGGGTCGGTGACCGTGTGCGAGACGTGGACCCGCAGGTCCCATCCGTGCCGGTCGGAGATTTCGTCGAGCTGGCTTGCGGCCAGCTCGCACCAGGGCCACTCGGTGGCCCAGTGCGCCGCGTCGAGCAGCGCGGGCGGGCGGTGGGCGCCGGGCTGCGTGAACTCCGACGCCGGGTGGTGGCGCAGGTCCGCGGTGAGGAAGGCGTCGACGCCGGCCGCGCGGACGTGGTCGAAGAGGCTGTCGCCGGAGCCGCCGCTGACGGCGACCGTGCGCACCGGTGCCTCGGGGTCGCCGGCGATCCGGATGCCCTGCGCGGTGGCGGGCAGCCGCGCGGCGGCGAGGGCGGCGAGCGCGCGGACGGTCAGCGGGCGGTCCGGTTCGCAGATCCGGCCCAGCCCGCGGCGGCCGTCCGGGTCCGTCGCGTCGGGCACCAGGGGGCGGGTGACCCGCAGGCCGAGCGCGGCGGCGAGCGCGTCGGAGACGCCCGGGTCGGCGGTGTCGGCGTTGGTGTGGGCGACGTGCAGGGCGATGCCGTTGCGGATCAGGGTGTGCACGACCCTGCCCTTGAAGTGCGTCGCCGCGACGGTGGTGGTGCCCCGCAGGTAGAGCGGGTGGTGGGTGACGAGCAGGTCGGCGCCCAGTTCGACCGCCTCGTCGGCGATCTCCTGGACCGGGTCGACGGCGAGGAGGACCCGGGTGACCTCCTGGTCGGGGTCGCCCGCGACCGTGCCGACCGCGTCCCAGGACTCGGCCCGCTCGGCGGGCCACAGGTTCTCCAGCGCGGCGATGACTTCAGACAGACGGGGCACGGGTGCAAGGCTACCTGGCTGGCCTGCCCGCCCGTACAGCCGTCGGCGACCGGCGGCCGGGCCGGTCCGGGCTCAGCACAGAGCTGACCACCCCCTCAGGAGAATCGCTTCTGCACCACCCTTATGTGTGAAGCCGCCGGCAGCCGGTCCCCCGCCCGCGCGTACGAAAACTAGCTTCGTCGCCGGAGGTGACCGAACTATGACGGCCTGCGCGATCGAGCCCGCCAGGGAGGACCGGGACGGCTTCTCCCCACGGCCCGGCTGTGTGATCACGAGGGACGGCGGTTACGCCGCACGCCTCGCCGGGGACGGCGAGTCCCTGTTCCCCGAACGCTGGACCCTCGACGGCCCCGAGCCCTACGCCGTCCCCCTGCACGGCAACCAGCCCGAGGAACCCGGCACCGAGGTGCAGCCGATGGGCGACGGGCGGGTGCTGATCCGCCGGTTCTCCGCCGGCCGGCACGCCTTCTCCCTGCTGTACCCGACCGGACCCGGCACCGGCGAACTCCCGCTCGGCGCGGTCGAGCACCCCGGCGGTCCGGGCGACGGGGGCCGGCTGCGGCTGCTGCCCCCGGCCCCCTGCGGTGCCCGCGCCTACGCCCTCGCCGCCGGCCCGCACTCGACCGAGGTGTGGCTGGTGACGGGAGGCGCCTTCGGGCCCGAGCGGCTGGCGGAGGTGCCCGGGCGCTGCTCGGGCGGGGCCTGGCTGGACGGCGCGGGCCGGATACTGGCACTGGACCGGGAGACCGACGGGCGCACCAAGACGGTGGTGGTGGACCTGGAACGGGGCGGCGAGGTCTCCCCGTTGCTGCAGATCGCCGAGGAGAGCGACGACCGGCTGCTGCTCGCCGATCCCGACAGCGGGCTCCTGCTGATCGCCTCGGACGCACCCTCGCCGGGGCTGCCGCGGCTGGGCTGGGGCGTCCTGGGCAGCACGCTCCCGGTCCGTTTCCCGGGCTGCCTGCGGCTGCCCGACTGCCGGGTGTCGCCGTTCGCGATCCAGCCGGCACAGGTGCTGGCACCGGAGAGCTGTGCGGTGGCGTTGCGCATCGACGGGCCGTCCGGGAGCTGGCTGGGCGTGTGGCGGCCGGTGGAACGGCAACTGCATCAGTTCGTGTCACCGCAGGGCTGGTTGGCGGGCGCCGGGCGCTGCACACCGGGCGGCGAACTGCGGCTGCCGTACGCCACCGCGGAGGAGCCGTGCGGGGTGGCGCGGATTGCTCCGCCCCCACTCGGAGGGGCACACCGGACGGGGACGGAGCAGGTGCAGGAGCAGGAGCGGACCGCTGCCGAACTCCCGCCGGAGCAGGTTGAGTTCGCCGACAAGGGGGTACCCGCGAACTCAGGTGCGGCGGAGTCCCGGACCCCGGCCGCGGAGCCCGCCGCACCGCGTCCGGTACCGCTGCAGCAGGCCCCACTGGACCGACTTGTAACGAAGTAATCCCAGTTGGCGTGTGCGGCTGGATTCGGCCCGCAGTGGGCCGGTTAGACTCGCCCGGCTATTGGAAAGATCATGTCGACGGGGTGAATTCATCCGATGAGCAACGCCAGCACGACCCAGCCGCAGGCCACCGGCACCGAGGTGGACGCCGGGCACGGCCGGCACCGGGGAGCAGTCTCCACGCAGGAGGGCGAGACGGCCCCCCGGGGCCGTCACCGCAAGCCCGCGGAGCAGCCCGCCGAGCGGGCTGCCTGACCGCCCCCCGGTACGTCTGACCGACGGCCCCGCCCGGATCAACCGATCAACGGGCGGGGCCGTCGGCGTGTTCGGCCGCGGTCGGTGTCCGGCGGGCGGGGCGTTCGGCGGGAGCGCGCACGAGGACGTTCAGCGACAAGTGCGCACGAGGCGTTGAGAGCCGGAGGTGCGTTCCGCGGAAGGTCGCGTTCAGCACGAGGGGGCGCGTTCAGCACGAGGGGGCGCGTTCAGCGGTACCGGACGACGGTGTCGGCGAGGACCGGCGCGTCGTCCCGTTCGACGGCGGTGACCGCGACCCGCACGGAACCCGGGCACGCGGACGGGCCGCACGGCGCGGCACGGTGGGCGGCGCTGCCGTCGGCAATGGAGCGGCCCTCCGGCGCGGCGGAACCGGCGGGCCGGGCAGCCGTATCCGCGGGGTCGGGCGCATCGGCGGGACCGGCCGTGTCGGCCGTACCTGCGGGGCCGGCCGGGTGCCACATGCGGATGCGGAGGGTCTCCCCCGGGTACACGACGCCGGCGAACCGCGTGCGGTACTCCTCGACCCGGGTCACCTCGCCGCCGAGCCGCGTGTCGACGACGGCTTTCAGCACCATGCCGTAGGTGCACAGGCCGTGCAGCACGGGGCGGCCGAACCCGGCGCGCCGGGCGAACCCGGGGTCGGCGTGCAGGGGGTTGCGGTCGCCGGAGAGCCGGTACAGCAGGGCTTGGTCCTCGCGGATCGCGCGTTCCACGGTCAGGTCCGGCTGCCCGGCGAGCGGGGCGGCCGGGCGGCGCGGTCCGGGATCGCCGCCCCGGCCGCCCTCCCCGCGCACGTGGATGCGGGCCTCCTCGCTCCAGAGCGGCCCGTCCGCGTCGGCGGCCTCGGTGCGCAGTACCAGGACCGCCGCCCCGCCCCGGTCGTGCACGGCGGCGATCCGGTCGGTGACCCGCGCGGTACCCCGCGCCGGGATGGCTCGGTGCACGGTCAGCGACTGCCCGGCGTGCAGCACGCGGGCCAGGTCGACGTGCACGCCCGGCATCGACAGCGCGCGGATCACCCCGGGCTCCCCGCGGCCCGCGACGGTGGCGAAACTCGGCAGGACGTGCAGCCGGTCCTCCAGGACGTAGCGCAGTTCGCCGGGGTCGGTGGCGGGGCGGCCGGCACCGACGCCGAGGTGGTAGAGCTGGACGTCCCCGGGGCTCCAGGAGATCGTGCCGGTGCGGGGCGGGGCGGCGAGTGCCGCGGCTGCGTCGATGGGCATACGGCTGTATAGCCGAGCGCCCGCGCGGGGCGGTAACCCGGGCGGGGCGGTAACCCGGGCCGGACGGGAGCCCGGCCACGGCGGGAGCCCGGGGGAACCGTGCGACGGGTCTCGCAACGCCGCACGCCCATGACATTTGTCCTGCCGCAGGGAGGACGGGCGGACCTGCCGCCGCGGGGCCCGCGCATGCCATCCTCGAGAAGCGCGGGAACGACCGAGGCCTCCGATCGGGGGCGGGAACGGTGGAACGGTGGAACGGCTGAGGAGCGTGCCGCGCCGGGCGGCGGCCCGGCTGCAGGCGCACCGGGCGGGGCGGGCGGACCGGGTACGGGCCGAGGAGTGTCGCGACGAGCAGGCGGCGAAGGCGGCCGAGGAGGAACCGGGACCGCCGTTCAGCGGCTTCACGCTGCTGCCCTGGCTGCTCATGGGGATGGGCGCCTTCTCCAACATCTTCCGGGGCGAGGCTCCCAATCCGTGGATCGGCAGCCTGGGCCTGCTGGCCTTCAACTCCCTCTACGTCTACGTGTCCTTCCGCGCCTTCGACCGGACGTGCCGCGGGGCGGCCTCCACCCGTGCGGCGCTGGTCCTGCTGGCTCTGGTGACCTGCGGACTCGCCATCGGCTACGGCGGCAGCTGGCTGATGTTCTTCCCGCTGCTCGGCCTCGCGACGGGAGCCGTCATGCGCGGGCCGCGGCTGCGGGCCACGAGCACGGGAGTGATGCTGCTGGCCCTCGCGGTCTCCTGCTTCCACGAGGGCTGGGACGGCATCGGCATCGGCTACGCGACCTGGATCTCGACGATGGTGACCGCGGCCATCCTGTCGCTGTCCGAGGCCGTGCGCGAGCTGCGCGCCGCACGCGAGGAACTCGCCCACCGCGCGGTGGAGAAGGAGCGGCTGCGCTTCTCCCGCGACCTGCACGACCTGCTGGGCCACACGCTGTCGGTCATCGTGGTGAAGTCGGAGGCGGCCCGCCGCCTGGCCGCCCGCGACCTGGACGCGGCGCTGGTCCAGGTCTCCGACATCGAGTCCGTCGGCCGCCAGGCGCTCACGGAGATCCGCGAGGCGGTCACCGGCTACCGCGAGGGGACCCTGACCACGGAACTCGACCGGGCCCGCTCGGCCCTGACCGCCGCCGGAGTCGAACCCTCCGTACGGCAGTCGGGGCCGCCGCCGGCCCCCCGGACCGCGGCGCTGCTGGGCTGGGTGGTGCGCGAGGCGGTCACCAACGTGGTGCGGCACAGCACGGCGAGCCGCTGCGAGATCACCGTCGACGGCACGCCCGAACGGGCCCGCCTCACCGTGGCCGACAACGGGGCAGACCCGAGCGTGGCCACGAACCCGAGCGGTACCGCGGGCCCGAGCAGTGCCGCGGACCCGAGCGTTGCCACGAACCCGAGCGGTACCGCCGACCCGGCGGGCGGCGGCACCGGGCTCGCGGGCCTCGCGGAGCGCCTCGCGGCGGCGGGCGGCTCGCTGCGCGCCGGCCCGTCGCCGCGCGGTTTCACGGTCACCGCGGAACTGCCCGTGGAGGACGGGGGGCCGCCCGCCGGGCCGGCGCCCGCACCGCTCCCGACCGCGTTGGCGGCGACCGGGGCCACGGCGTCCCGGGACCGGGTTACGGCGCCCAGGGGGCGCTGACGGCCCAGCTCACGTCGTCGGTCCAGAGGGTGGAGCTGTCGAAGGTGTGCGAGCCGCCGTCGCTGGCGAGGTAGACGTCGTAGTCGTAGTGCCGCAGGTAGCGGGACGGGTAGTTGTACGAGGCGAACGACGTCCCGGTGCCGCTCTTGCCCGCCGTCGGGCAGAACGTGGCGTCGGCTCGGAACAGCGGGGTGCCGTCCGTGGGTTGCCGGTAGAGCCGGAAGTCGGAGTGGCGCAGGTAGTCGCCCGGGTAGTTGCGTGACTCGAAGGAGACGCAGGAGGCGTCCGCGAGGCCGCGGCGGACGATCCAGGTGGCGTCGTTCCGGTCGACGGTGGAACTGCCGGAGGTGATCGGCGAGATGACGGCCGCGTCGTCCTGGTGGCGCAGGTAGTCGCCGGTGCAGCAGGGCGTGGTCGCGCGCAGGGAGATCTCCGAGCCGGGGGCGAGCGTTCCGGTCGAGCCGGTGGGGCCGCCGTAGCCGGCGGCGACGATGTCGGCCTGCACGGCGTCGTCGGCGGCGTCCGAGGGGATGCCGGCGGTCATGACGCCCTCGAAGAAGGACCCGATGGATCCGTTGCTGTTGTCGCCGCCGGTGCCGAGGACGATGGCGCCCTCCTGCTGCATGGGCGAGTATCCGCCGCCGTTGATGTCCGGTTCGGGGCCGGAATAGGTCGTGGTGAGGCCGCCGGACCGGGCGTTTCCCTGTTTCAGCGCGAAATGGTTCCGGCCGTTGTTCTTCAGGAGCGCGGTCACGAACGGAAGCGGTCCGGTGCCGGTGTTCGAGGTGTTCTTGCTGTAGCCGGAATCGGACTGGAACAACCCGTTCTCCAGGTCGGCCTGGACCCAGGGGCCCTGCCCGTAGCACGGCGAGAACCAGCACTCGGTACCGAAGTTGATCGCGTCCATGTGGCCGTTGCCGGTGTCCAGGTTGTTGGTCTCGGCGTTGCCGTAGTCGAAGCAGCAGCGGCCGTTGACGTGGGTGCCGGAGGTCACCATGTACATGCCCTCGGGCTGCCCGTTCACGGCGACGCCGGAGGTGGAGTCGTCCCGGTAGCCCATGCCGGCGGAGATCTCGAGCCCGTAGACCTGGTGTCCGCCGACGGTCACCGGCAGCGCGTCCGCGGGCGCCCCGACGTCGGCCGCGCCGGCCCCGCCGGCGCCCTCGACCGTGAGGTCGTTGTGGCGCGGGGACTGGTCGTAGATCTCGGTGATGATGCAGGTCGTGCCGGTGCAGAAGGAGTCCTGGGCGGCGGCGTCGGCGTATCCTCCGGCGGACAGCAGGCCGATGTCCCGGGTGGCCCCGTCGGAGGCGCGCCGCACCTGGTAGAGCGGCCCGCCGTACGAGGCGTACAGCGCGCGGACCAGGCTGTGCGCGGCGACGCAGGGGGTGCCCGCGGCGCCGTAGACGTCGCAGGGCAGGGAACTCGCGGCCTGCGCCTGCGCGATGCCGACGGCGAGCGCGAGCACGGTGACGAACGCCGACAGCACGGCCAGGACCGCGCTTCTCGCGCCGCGGGGCCGCCGGCGCGGGGGTGGTGTGGACACGGGTGCACCTTCTTCCGTTTCTGGTGGGGCAGTACGGGCATCGGAAGGACCGATGCTGTTCGAGATTCCGGACGGCGTTCGATCGAAATACCGAACTTCAATCCGGTCGAGATGTCGAACAATTGCGGGGTGCATTCGGCTCCCGATTCGCAAAAGCGGTCGGGGTAAAGCCGAAGTGATTGTTTTCCGGAATCCGGGGGCCGTCAAGACGTACGGAAGGTCCGGATTCGGCGGACGGGCCGACCGGACCCGGGGCGCACCCGGTCTCTCCCCCCGCTGGTACCTGCGGGTGAAGAGAGCAGCCGGCCCGGACCGGTTGCCGCGACGAGGGAAGCCCATCCGCCAGGATCGAACCGACGGGAGGAGGCTGACGGCATGACGAGCGATGCTCCGCAGGAGGGTGCCCCGGCCCCGGGCGACCTGCGCGCAAGCGCCAGGGGATGGCAGGGCGTCCAGTTGGCCGTTCCTCGGCTTCGTCGGACTGTGCGGCGTGCTGAAGGACAGCGGCCCGGCGCAGGCCCCGCGGGGTATCCAGGTGGCCAGTGCCGTACTGGCGCTGAGCGCCCTGGGCATCGCCTGCTGCGCGGTCCTCTTCGTCGGCTTCGCCGCCTGGCCGCTGTACCGGGGCGAGGCCCGCCCGGCCGCTTCCCGGCGAGCGGGTCGTGCCCTGCGCACCGGAATCGTCCTGACCTTCGTGGCCGTCGCGCTGCTTGCTCTGTCGACGGCGGCATCCTGGTGGCCCGCCACGGCGGACGGCGCGGGCGGCGCGGCACGGAGCCTCGTCCTGGTGAGCACCGTGGGCGGGACCGTCTGCGGGCCTCTGGGCGAGGGCGGCGACGGGTTTCTGGCACTCCGGGTGGAGGACCACGTGGTCGACGTGCCGCTCAGCGCGGTCACGGCCCTGCATCCGGTCTCTTCCTGCGCCTGACACCCCCGGCGCGGCGACCGAGGCGACCGACCGCCCCGGCACACCTGCCGGTCACTGCCAGTGCCAGCGGCAGCGGCAGCGGCAGCGGCAGCGGCAGCGAGGATGCCGACGGCGGAACTTCGGCGTCCGGCCGGCGGATCGTTCCGTCCGGGCCGTCAAGCGGTCTGCGGAGGTGCGGGCTTGGTCCAGTCCGGGTCGGCCCAGCGGTCCGACTCCGCGGGATCGGGCAGGTCGGGCCGGTAGCGGGGGTCGTGTTGCCGGCGCAGCCGGACGCTCGCGTGCAGTTCGGCGTCCTCGGGTACGGGGCGCGAGCGCCGACCGGACAGGATCCACAGCGTGCCGTTGGGATGAACGGCCGCGTCGGCGAAATCCTCCGTCACCGCGCAGGCTTCGGCGTAGGCTCCGGGGCGGAAGAGCAGGTCCTGGACCACACCGTCGGTGATCCACTTGAGCGTGACGGTCGACAGCAGGGGACCGTCCCCGGCGTGGCGGAAGGTACCGCCGACGTCGGAGTGCACCCCGGCGAACCAGACCTCCCGGGCCGTCT
This sequence comes from Streptomyces sp. MS06, assembly GCF_047200655.1. Taxonomy (NCBI): domain Bacteria; kingdom Bacillati; phylum Actinomycetota; class Actinomycetes; order Kitasatosporales; family Streptomycetaceae; genus Streptomyces; species Streptomyces sp. MS06. Next base: position 77,175 of record NZ_JBJZOJ010000003.1, on the reverse strand, counting down.
CCCGCAGTGGCTCCGGACGGCGCGTCACCGGGAACTCGCGGAACGGGCGCCGCTTCTCGTCGAGGGAGACGGCGTGGCGGATGCGCGCGGCGTTGGGGAGTTGGTGCGTGTAGGGCCACTGCAGGGTGCCCGGGCGGAGGACGCCCGCCGCCTTCACCGTGTCCCACACGCCGAGGTAGGCGACCGGCAGGGCGTGGTGGGACACCTGCCGCGGGTTGTTGCGTTTGACCTCCGCCCACAGCGGCTCGTGCTCGGTGCGCCGGCAGAACGCGTGCGAGAAGCGCGCCACTTCCCGCTCGCTCGTGTCGATGTCGTGGTTGAAGGCGTACTTGGCGACGGCGTAGGGGACGAGGTTCTCGGAGCCGGGTCGCATGAGTCCGGGCTTGTTGAGCATCCCGACCAGCGCACGTGCGGTGTAGGCGCCGCGGCTGAAACCGAAGGCGTACACGCCGTCGCCGGGTTGCCAGTGCTGCATGAGGTAGGTGTACGCCTCGGCGAGATTGGTCCTCAGTCCGGTCCCGAAGGCGAGCCCGGAGAGCCGGGACAGCCTGCGTCCGACCGGACCGCGGGCCCGGGCCGACGACATGGTGCCGACGCCGGGGTCGTAGTAGACGAGCTGGCGGGCGGGGTCGTCCGCCTCCAGCATCTCGAACAGCCGGACGACATTGGTCGGATCCCGGGCACCCACCTGATTGCCCGTTCCGTCAAGGCAGATGACGATCCTGCGCGGCATGGCGCCTCTCGCCTCTCTCGAATTCGTCCCTCAACGTCCCCGGGAGCCATGGCCGTTCCCGGGTGCCCGGGAGCCGTGGCCGTTCCCGGGTGCCCGGCGGTCGGACGGCGGCCCCGACGCGGTGCGCCGGCCCGGCTCGATCTGCCCGGCGAACGCCTGCAGCGCGGCCGAGCTGTTCGGGGGCAGGACCGCCATCAGCCCGAGCTCCTGCGCCTCGGCCACCGCGCCCGCGGCCCGGCTGCCCTCCTCCGTGTGCAGCAGACGCACATGCCCGTCGCCGGCTCCCCGCCGGTCCACCGGCGCCACGGCCCCGTGCGTGCCGTCGGGCAGGGGCACCCACAGCTGGAAGTCGTCGTAGCGGAAGAAGTCCGCGCTCTTCACGGGCCACGGGTAGTGGTGCTCCCCGGGCACCGCGGGCAGGATCCCCTGGTGGTTCCCGCGGCTCATCGGCACGCACGCGTTGAAGAGGGAGTCGGTCCACGCCTCGACACCGTCAGCGTCCCTGATCGGCGTGAGCAGCAGTTCCTCGGCCTCCTCGTAGCCCAGTTCCGCCAGGGCGGGCAGCGTCCGGGGGAAGCCCGCCAAGAGTACGGCCGCGTCCCGGCGCAGCCGGTCGATCCTGGACGGATCGGCTCAGAACTGCATGCTCCACTCGATGCCCACGCGGGCGCGGTACATCCGCCAGCCACTCGGCGTCCGCACCCACAGGCTGCCGCCGTGATGCATCTCCCCGTATCCGGTTCCGGCGGGCCGGGGTCCGTAGGGCAGGTCCTCGTCGTCCATCTCGTCGAGAATCCGGTGCGCCGTCCGCTTTGCGGCCCTGAAGTACGACGACTCGAAGCGCTTCGGGTGCTCCACCAGCCGGATCCGCCAGGGATGGTCCTCGGACAGGACGCCGCCGGGCGTGAGCGTGTCGGGCGTCCGTGACGTGGCGGCGGCGCCGGTCATGGCGGCCTCCTCGTGCCGTTCGCAGCCCCAGGCGGGGCCCACGGTGCCGAGTAACCCCCTGTGACCATCGTGCGCCTTCCGGCGGACGTGCGCCAACCGGCGGCGTGTCCGCTCCGATGCCGGCGCGCGGAACTCTCCCGCGGATGCCCGGCCCTTTCGGGGCGGCGGCCGTAGCCTGTGCCGATGGCCGACGAGATGCCCGCAGACGGACGACCCCTGCCGCAGGTGAAGGTGCTCCTGGCGGAGGACCAGGGGATGATGCGCGGTGCGCTCGCCCTGCTCCTCGGCATGGAGGAGGACCTGGAGGTGGTGGCCCAGGTCGCCGCGGGGGACGAGATCGTGGACACCGCGCTCACGCACCGCCCGGACGTGGCCCTGCTGGACATCGAACTCCCGGGCCGCAGCGGTCTGGACGCCGCCGCCGAGCTCCGCGACCGGCTGCCCGGTTGCCGCGTCCTCGTCCTCACCACGTTCGGCCGGCCCGGCTACCTGCGCCGCGCCATGGAGGCCGGGGCCTCGGGCTTCATGGTCAAGGACGGGCCGGTGGAGGACCTGGCCGGGGCGATCCGCCGGGTACTGGCCGGGGAGACGGTGGTCGACCCCGCGCTCGCGGCGGCCGCGCTGAGCGCCGGCCCCAATCCGCTGACTGCCCGGGAGCGGGACGTGCTGGAGGGCTCCGCGGACGGCGCCACCGTCGCCGACATCGCCACCCGGCTCCACCTGTCGGAGTCGACCGTCCGCAACTACCTGTCCTCGGCGATCGGCAAGACCGGCACCCGCAACCGCATGGAGGCCCTGCGGGAGGCACGGCAGCAGGGCTGGCTCTGACGTACCGGGGCCGGGCGGCGGCCGCCCGCTCCCGCCGGGGTCTCAGTGCGCGGCGGTGCGGCGCGGCAGCCAGAGCGCCATCAGCACCGCGCCCGCCAGCAGCAGGGCCGCGGAGGTGCGGAACGCCAGCGCGTAGCCGTCGGTCAGCGCCTGCGGGGTGGCGGCGCCCGCGGTGCGGGCGGCGGCGATGGTCGACATGACCGCCAGGCCGAGCGAACCGCCCATGGTGCGTGACGTGTTGACGAGTCCGGACACCAGACCCGCCTCGCCCGGGGCCGCCCCGGAGGTGGCGAGCGCGGCGAGCGGGGTGGCGGTCAGACCGGCGCCGAGCATCATCAGTACGCCCGGCAGCATGATGCCGGTGACGTACCGGCCGTCCGCGCTCATCGTGGACTGCCAGCCGAAGCCGGCCGCCGCCACCAGCGCGCCGAGCACCGCCACGTTGCGGGGTCCGGCCAGCGGCATCAGGCGGGGCGCGAGCTTGGAGCCGGCGACGACGGACAGGGAGCTGGGCACCAGGGCGACGCCGGCCTGCAGCGGGGTGTAGCCCAGCACGTTCTGGGCGTAGAGGGTCATGAAGAACCACATGCAGAACATGGCCGAGCCGCTGACCAGCATCGCCGCGTTCGCCGAGGCCACCGGACGCAGCCGCAGCAGGCGCAGCGGCATCAGCGGGGCCGCCGAGCGCGCCTCCACCGCGAGGAAGAGGGCGACGAGGAGGAGACCGGCGGCAAGCGGCAGCACGGTCGCCGCGGACGTCCACCCCCGGGCCTCCGTCTGCGAGATGCCGTAGGCCAGCGTGGCCAGGCCCGCGGTCACCAGCACCGCGCCGGGCAGGTCCAGCCGGCGTGCCCGCCGGGTGCGGCTCTCCGCCAGCAGGCGCGCGGCGCCGAACAGGACGACCGCGCCGATCGGTACGTTGATCAGGAGCACCCACCGCCAGGACAGCGTGTCCACCAGGACGCCGCCGACCAGGCCGCCGGCGGCCCCGCCGCCCGCGCCGACCGCGGTCCAGGTCGCGATGGCGCGGGCCCGGGCGGCACCCTCCGGGACGGCGGCGGTCAGCAGGGTGAGCGTCGACGGCGCGAGCACCGCCGCGCCCAGCCCCTGCACGGCTCGCGCGGCCAGCAGCTGCCCGCCCTGCTGGGCGAGGCCGCCGCCGAGCGAGGCCAGCGTGAACAGGGCGAGCCCGAGCAGGAACATGCGCTTGCGCCCGTACAGGTCGCCGGCCCGGCCGCCGAGCAGCATGAATCCGGCGAAGGCGATGGCGTAGGCGTTCACCACCCACTGCAGTGCGGAGGCGCTGAGGCCGAGGTCGGTGCGTATCGAGGGCAGTGCGACGTTCACCACGGACACGTCGAGGACGACGAGGAACTGCCCGGCGCAGGCGAGCGCCACCACCAGCCAGGTGGGCGGGGCGGAGCGGGTGGCGGCGGAGGCGGTCTGTGCGGTGTCGAGCATGGGTGTCATGGTCTCAACCCGCTGTCACTCCTGGCACCGGAATTTCGAGCCGTGGCCGTATCGCCGTGGCCGTATCGCCGTGGTCGTGTCGCCCTGGTCGTGTCGCCGTTCCCGGGATCGTGGGCCCGGGTTCAGGGACTCCGCGGATCAGAGGGCGGCGCACGGTGATGGGAGGCCCGGAACACCCCGGCGGTCCGGTCCCGGCTGCGTCGGGGCGGGCGCGCGGTGCGCGTGCTGCTCTGTCGTTCACCCCGCTCCGGCGCACGACTCCGCCTCCTCCAGGTACCGCGCCACCGGGCCCAGGGTCAGCATCCCGCCGGCGGCGCCCGCGTGTTCGGCACGGGCGTCGCGCAGGGAGGCCCCGGCGCGTGCGGCGACGGCACGCTCGCCGAGGCGTACGGCGGCACGGGCGGTCAGGCACCACATTGCCTCCTGCATGTGGTCGCGCGGTGGTTCGGGTGCGGCGGCGAGGGCTGTGCGGGCCTCCTCGCTCCGGTCCTGGGCGAGCAGCACCAGGGGGCGCGCCCAGGGCCGGTACGGGCCCCAGTCGAGGTGCGGGCCGGTGGGCGCGGGCCGGTCGTGCAGCAGGCGCAGTCCCAGGAGGGCGAGGGGGAGCAGGCCACGGTGCAGCCCCGGCATCCCGGCCGCCCGGAGGGCGCTCTCGGCGGCGCGGTAGCGCGCTGCGGCGGTGGCGGCGGTCGGTCCGCCGGGTTCCGTGCTGCGGGCGGCCGCCGCCCGGGCCCTGAACCACCCGGTGAGGACGGGGACGAGGGGCGCCTCGGTGGTGTCGGCGAGCCGGTCGGCTGCGTCGGCGTGCGAGTGCGCGGCGTCGAGGTCGCCGAGGGCCGAGGCGGACTGGAGGCGGACGAGTCGGCCGAGTACGGCGAAGTTCGGCAGCCCGTGCCGGGTGGCCAGGTCGAGGATCTCGGCGCCGATCCGGTCCCGTACCGGCGCGAGCCCGGGGCGGGGGAAGGACTGCAGGAACACCCCGTTGAGGGCGAAGGCCAGCAGAGCGGGATCGGCCAGGTCCCGTGCCATCGCCTCGGCCTGCAGTGCCGCCTGCCGTGCACGCTGCTGCTCGGCCCCGGACAGGTCGGCGCCGCGGCTCTCGACGGCGATCGTGGCCAGGAGGCGGGCGGCCGGGTCGGCGGGGGCGTCGGGGCCGAGCGCGGTGAGTGTGCGCTCGGCGGCCGCGACGACGGCGCGGGTCTGCTCGGGGTCGTCGGCCCGGCTCCAGACGGCGGGGACGTCGTAGGCGCCGATGATCCGGGCGGTCAGGGAGAGGTCCCCGGTGCGTTCCGCCGCCCGGATGGCGGTGAGGCGGTCGCGCCGCGAGTGGACGAGGGCGTCGCCGCCGGCCAGTGCGAGGGTGCGGGCCAGGTCCACGGTGGTGCGCGGGCCGAGCCGGACACCGGGGCCGGTCCACGCGGTACGGGCGCCGTCGAGGGGCGCGGACCCGTTGAGGATGTCGGTCTCCAGGCGTTGGAGTTCGGCGCCGGGGTCGAGTCCGAGCCGGTCGACGAGCATCGTGCGGGCGCGGCGCAGGGTGGCCAGCGCGTCGGCCCGGCGGCCGGCGCGGTGCAGCGCGCGGGCGAGGAGGCCCCAGGCCGGCTCGCGCCAGGGGTGCTCGGCGACGTGGGCACCCAGTTCGGCGACGAGCTCGGCCCCCTCCCCGGAGTCGAGGAGGATACGGGCGCGCAGTTCCGCCCCCTCCCACCTCAGTTCCTCCAGCCGGGTCCGCTCGCGCTGCGCCCACGGGGAGCTGGTCACGTCGGCGTAGGCGGGTCCGCGCCAGTCCGCGAGTGCCGTGCCGAGGTCGGTCACCGCGCCGGGGTCGCGCCGGGCTCGGGCCAGGGTGTCCTGGAACCGGTGGACGTCCACGTCCTCGCGCGGCAGGCGCAGCGCGTAGCCCGGACCTTCAGTGACGATGACGCGGGGTGGGCTGCGGGGCGGCCGGTCGGGTTCGAGGGCGCGGCGCAGCGCGGCGACGAACGTACGCAGAGCGCCCACGGCGCGGGCCGGCGGATCGGTCCACAGGTCGTCGACGAGGGTGCCGGTGGCGACCATCCGCCCCTCGGCGGCGACGAGCCGGGCGAGTACCTCACGGTGGCGGGGTCCGCCCAGGTCGACCGGGCTGCCGTCGTCGCGGAGGGCCCGCACGGCACCGAGCACGTCGATTCGCATGCCCCCATCCTCCGTGCCGGGCGTCGGCTGCGCCCGACCGTCCCGATCGGCCGCTGATCGGCCGCTGATCGGCCGCTGATCGGCTGCTGATCGGCTGCTGATCGGCTGCTGATCGCCGTCGCCCAGGCTGATGCGGTCGGTGCCCCAACCGAGTCGGTGCCACCAACCGAGAGGACGGCCTTCATGACACTCACCATTCCCGGCTTCGACCACCTTCGCCTGCCCGGCGCGGACGGTGTGGAGCTGGCCGCCGCAGTCGGCGGCAGCGGCAGCCCGCTCGTGCTCCTGCACGGTTTTCCGCAGACCCACCTGATGTGGCGGCACGTCGCCGGGCGACTCGCCGACGAGCACACGGTGATCTGCCCCGACCTGCGCGGCTACGGCGCCAGTGACAAGCCGGCGGCCACCGGCCCGGGTACGTACGCCAAGCGCACCATGGCCGACGACGTCGTGACGCTGGCGGCGGCGCTCGGCCACGAGCGCTTCGCCCTGGTCGGCCACGACCGGGGCGCCCTGGTCGCCCTCCGGGCGGGGCTGGACCACCCCGAGACGCTCACGCACCTGGGCATCCTCGACATCGTGCCGACGCTCGACATGTGGAACGTCCTGCACGGCACCTCGGCGGCGGTCGGCTACCACCTCTTCCTCATGGCGCAGCCGCCGGGCCTCCCGGAGGTGATGATCGCCAACAGCGCGGACGCGTTCTTCGGCTCCTTCCTCGACGCCTGGGCCGGCGACCCGGCCGCCATGCCGGAGGAGGTGCGTGCCGAGTACCTGCGGGCGAGCGCCGCGGCGGTGACGTCGATCGTCGCCGACTACCGGGCCTCGGCGGGCGTCGACGTCGAGCACGACCAGGCGGACCTGGACGCCGGGTCGCAGCTGGCCATGCCCGTGACGGTGGTCCAGCAGGACTGGGGCGCGCAGTTGGGCTACGACGCTGCCGCGGTGTGGAAGGCGTGGGCACCGGACCTGGACCACCGGCTGACCCGGGCGGGGCACTTCATGGCCGAGGAGGCACCCGACGAGATCTCGGCGGCGATCCAGGACCTGCTGGCCCGCTGAGGCCCGGGTTCTCGACTCGCCGGCCTGCCGGGCCCGGCAGGCCGGCGAGTCGGCGGGCCGTGGAGGGCCGACGGATCGGCGAGTCGACCGGCCGTGGAGGGCGACGGATCGACCGGCCGTGGGGGGCGACGGATCGACCGGCCGTGGGGGGGGCGACGGATCGGCGAGTCGCACGGCCCCGGAGGGCCGACGGGTTCGGAGGCGGCAACCGGCCGGAAGAGGCAGCAGGCAACCGGTCGAAGGAGGCAGACCGGCCGAACCGGCCGAAGGAGGCAACCGGTCGAAGGCGGTCGCCGACTGGGAGAGGGCGGCGGCGCGGACCGCGCACGGACCGGACCGTCAAGAGAAGGTCAAGGATTCATTAGGTACCCGAAGCATCGGAATAGTTGCCTGTGCATACGAGGTTCTGCCTGCACGTCCCGACTTCAGGCCTGGAGGCCCCACCCCATGACGCGCACGTCGACCGACCAGCCCGCACCGCGAGCCGGCCGGGCCGTCGTCCCGGTGCTCGCCTTCGCGGGCATCGTGGTCGCGGTGATGCAGACCCTGCTCGTGCCGGTCATCAAGGACCTGCCCCGACTGCTCGACACCGCGCCCAGCAACGCCGCCTGGGTGCTGACCTCGACGCTGCTCTCCGGAGCCGTGGCCACACCGATCATGGGTCGGCTCGGCGACCTGTACGGCAAGCGGCGCATGCTGGTCCTCAGCCTCGCGATCATGGTGGTCGGCGCCCTGGTGAGCGCCCTGACCAGCGAGCTGCTCACGATGATCGCCGGGCGCACCCTGCAGGGCTTCGCGATGGGCGCGATACCGCTCGGCATCGGCCTGATGCGCGACATGCTGCCGCGGGAGCGGCTCGGCTCGGCCATGGCGCTGATGAGCTCCTCGATCGGCGTCGGCGGCGGCCTCGCGCTGCCCGCCGCTGCCCTGGTCGCCCAGCACTCCGACTGGCACGCCCTGTTCTACGGCGCCGCCGCCCTCGGCGTGCTCTCCATCGGCCTCACCCTCCTCGTGGTGCCCGAGTCCCCGATGCGCGCCCGGGGTTCCTTCGACCTGCTCGGCGCGGTCGGTCTGTCCGCGGGCCTGGTGCTGCTCCTGCTGCCGATCACCAAGGGCAGCGACTGGGGCTGGGCCTCCGGCACCACGCTCGGCCTGTTCGCCGGATCCGTCCTGGTCCTCTTCCTGTGGGGGGTGTACGAGCTGCGCGTCCCCGCGCCCCTGGTGGACCTGCGCACCACGGCCCGCCGCGAGGTGCTGCTCACCAACCTGGCGTCGATCATGGTCGGGGTCAGCTTCTACGTGGTGTCCCTGGTGCTGCCCCAGCTGCTCCAGTTGCCCGCCGCCACCGGATACGGCCTCGGCCGGACCATGGTCGTCGCGGGCCTGTGCATGGCGCCGCTGGGCCTGACCATGATGCTGACCGCACCCGTCTACGCCCGCCTGTCCGCCCGGTACGGCCCCCGCACCACGCTCGTCCTGGGCCTCCTCGTCATCGCCCTCGGCTACGGCGGCGGCCTCGGGCTGATGGACGCCGCCTGGGAGACGGTCGTCACCTCGGTCGTCCTCGGCGCGGGCATCGGCCTCGCGTACTCCTCGCTGCCCGCCCTGATCGTCGGGGCGGTGCCCGCGTCGGAGACGGGCGCGGCCAACGGCCTGAACACGCTGATGCGGTCCATCGGCACGTCGGTGTCGAGCGCCGTCGTCGGCATGGTGCTGGCGAACACCGCCCACACCGTCGGCGGAGTCGCGCTGCCCACCATGCACGGTTTCCGCGTCTCGTTCCTGATCGCCACGGCCGCCGTCGCCCTCGGCCTGCTCGCCGCGCTGTTCCTGCCCGGCAGCCGCCCGCAGCGCGGCCCGCGGCTGGTCGCCTCCGCCGAGGAGGACGCCGCCGCACGGCAGGCGGCCGGGTCCGTCGCCGCCCACTCCGGTGCCGGCGGCCCGGTGCGCCTGGACCTGTCGCTTCCGGACGAGACGGTGGGCGCCTGACCCGCACCTGCCGCCGCACCCCCGGTCGCCGCCCCGGCCCGGGGGTACGGCAGCATGGGCGCCGCTGCCGCGCCCCGCACCGGAAAGGCCCTCCATGCCCGCCATCCCCCAGCCCGAGATCCTGGCCGCGTTCGAGGCGGCGAAGGGGTTCATGCCCGCGGACGAGGGGCTGGCGCTGTACGCGGCGGCCACCGAGGCCGCACGGCTGGGGCTGCCCCTGCTGGAGGTCGGCACGTACTGCGGGCGTTCGACGATCCTGCTGGCCGACGCGGCCCGCGCGGCCGGGGTCACCGCGCTCACCGTGGACCACCACCGGGGCAGTGAGGAGCAGCAGCCGGGCTGGGACTACCACGATCCGGAGACCGTCGACCCGGAACTGGGCCTGATGGACACGCTGCCGACCTTCCGCAGGACGCTGCACCGGGCGGGCCTGGAGGAGCACGTCGTCGCCCTCGTCGGCCGTTCCCCGCAGATCGCCGCAGTCTGGAACGGCCCGCTGGGCCTGGTCTTCGTCGACGGCGGCCACACCGACGAGCACGCCGGCGCCGACTACGAGGGCTGGAGCCCGCACCTCGCCGAGGGCGGCCTCCTCGCCATCCACGACGTGTTCCCCGAACCGGCCGACGAGTTCACCGGCCAGGCTCCGTACCGCGTCTACCTGCGGGCCCTGGCGTCCGGCGCGTTCGACGAGATCGCGGCCACCGGCTCACTGCGCGTCCTGCGGCGCACCGCGCCGGCCCGCTGAACACCGCGCCGGCCTCGCTGAACACGGCGCACGCCCGCTGAACACCGCGGGCCCGCGCCACCGGAGCCGCCGGCACCCGCCCGCACCCGCCTGCACCCGCCTGCACCGCCCACCGGAGCCGCCCGCGCCCACCCCGCCGGGCGCCGACGCCCACCGCCGGACCCGCGGCCGGACCCCGCCCCCACGGGACCGCCGCCGCGCACCCCGCCGGACCGCCGCCGCGCACCCGACCGGGCCGCCGGTGCCCCACCAAACCGCCGCGCGCCCGACCGAGCGCCGGTGTGCACCCCGCCGCCCCGCCCTGCCGTCGGCGACACGGCAGCGTGCGGCCCGGTCGCGGGTGCGGGCCGCGGGCGCCGGATAGGGTGGCCCGCGTGTCGTACACAGGTCCGGACCCCGACCCGTCCCCGCCCCGGCGCTTCCCGCGCGGCCCGCTGACCGTGGCGGTCGCCGCGCTGCTGCCCGGAGCGCTGCTCGGGTGGGCGGTGTACCAGGCGGTCGGCTCGCCGGGCGGCTCGGCGGACGTCCGCGGCCCGGCCGGACCGGCCTCCGCGACGGCGGGCAACCCGACCGCCGGCACCCCGGCCGCGGCCGGGGACGCCAAGCCCGACGCGCCCTCGCCCGCACCGTCCGGCCCGGCGGACCCGTCCGCCGCCGCCGGACCGCTCGCGGGAAGGGTCGTCGTCATCGACCCCGGGCACAATCCGGGCAACGCCCGGCACACCGCGGAGATCGACCGGAAGGTCGACATCGGGACCCGCCGCAAGGAGTGCGACACCACGGGCACCTCCACCAACGCGGGTTACGCGGAGGCCCGGTTCACCCTGGACGTCGCGCACCGCCTGCGGCATCTGCTCGAAGAGCAGGGAGCCACGGTGGAGTTGACGCAGGACGGGGACCGGCCGTACGGGCCGTGCATCGACGAGCGGGCCCGCATCGGGAACGCGGCCCACGCCGACGCCGTGGTGTCGATCCACGCCGACGGATCCGCCTCCGGCAACCGCGGCTTCCACGTCATCCTGCCGGCCGCCGTGCACGCGGGCGCCGCCGACACCCGTGCGATCGTGGGGCCTTCACGCGTGCTCGGGGAGCGCATCGCCGGAAGCTTCGTACGGGCCACCGGGAGCGCCCCCGCCAACTACGTCGGCGACGGCACCGGGCTCGTCACACGTGAGGACCTGGGCGGTCTCAATCTGTCAACGGTTCCCAAGGTGTTCATCGAGTGCGGCAACATGCGCGATAGCAAGGACGCGGCACTACTGACCAGCGGTGCCTGGCGGCAGAAGGCGGCGCAGGGCATTTCCGAGGGCATCGCGGGGTACCTGCGCGGGTAGCGGTCAGCGCGCCGATCCCGGCGGGCAGCCTCGTCGGACGGACGATAAGGTCGTCCGTACCATGAGGGGCCACCCCCGCGCTTCCCACCGGGGCCTGACGGCGACTCGGTGACGGCGACGCCTCTTCCGACGACGAGACGACTGACGAAGGACCTGAAGTGAATATCCGCTCCCTCACTCGGGGCGACGGCGTGGTGATCGGAGCAGCGGTATTGCTGTTCATCGCGTCGTTCCTCGACACCTACGACTCGGCGTTCAGCGGCAGCGCCTGGGACTCACTCGGGCTGGGCCTCGGTACCTACATGGGCGGAGTGATCGGCGCCGGACTCATCGTGGCCGGACGCGTGCTGCCGCAGCCCCTCAAGGTGCTCGGGCTGAACCTCGCGGACCTCGGGGTGGCGTTCACGATCCTCGTGGCCTGGATCACCTTCTGGAACCTGGTCGACGTACCGGACCAGATCGACGCCGGCGGGGGCCTGATCCTCGCCTTCATCGCGGCGGTGGTCCTCGCGGCCGCCGCCGTCGCGACCGGCCTGCTGCCCGCGCTGCAGGCGCCCCTGCTCCCGGCTCAGCAGGCGTCCGCCCCCACGCCCTACGGGGCCCAGCAGCCCACCGGTTACGGGTACCCGGGTGCGCAGCAGCAGCCGTACCCCGGTCAGCAGCCGCCGGCCGGGCAGCAACCCTACCCCGGTCAGCAGCCTCCGCCCGGTCCGCAGCAGGGGCAGGCGCCGGCGCAGGCGCCCGCCGGGGACTTCTCCCCGTTCTGGTTCGCCGTTCCGGTGCCGCGTCCGCTGTTCGCGGAGGACGGATCGTCGGCGCAGATCGCCGAACTGGCGCCCGGCACCTGGTACCTGGCGGTCGAGCAGCGCGGTCCGAACCTGGTCGCGCAGACCCAGGACGGCCGCCGCGGCGTCCTGCAGGACACCTCCGGCATCCAGCGCGGCTGAGACCCCCGCCCCGCCGCCTCGGCCCCCCGCCCTGCAGAGGGCAGGGGGCCGTTCCAGTGCGCGTGCGGCGGCGGTCCGCGGCTGCGCCTGCGCCTGCGCCCTCGCCGAGCGGGCACAGCGCAACCGACCCGGCAGGTGCCCCGACCGCCCCGCACGGGCTCAACCGCCTCCGCACGGACCTCGATCGCCGCACGGGCCTCAACCACCCCCGCACGCACGGACCTCGATCGCCGCACGGGCGCCGACCACCCCCGCGCGGGACTCGGCTCAACCGCAGCAGTCGGGGTCCAGGCCCCTCGGCAGGTGGTGGCCGCCGAACACCGCGCAGGTGGCCTCGTGGCCGCCGAGCACGGCGACGGCGAGGAGTACCGAGCCGGCGGTCCAGGTGGTCAGCTCGCGGGGCCAGACCGCGTCGTCGTCGAAGACGTAGCCCGTCCAGTACAGTCCGGACTCCTCGTCGCGCAGGTGCCGGATGGAGCGCAGGACGTCCAGGGCCCGGTCCGACTCCCCCGCGGCCCAGAGCGCGAGGGCGAGTTCGGCGGACTCGCCGCCGGTGACCCAGGGGTTGGGCGACACGCAGCGCACGCCGAGGCCGGGCACCACGAACCGGTCCCAGCCCTCGGCCAGCCGGTCGGCCGCCTCGGATCCGGTCAGCGCGCCGCCGAGGACGGGGTAGTACCAGTCCATCGAGTAGCGGTCCTTGTCCAGGAAGCGCTCCGGGTGGCGGCGGATCGCGTGCCGCAGCGCACCCGCCGCCAGCTCCCAGTCGGGCTGGGTGGTTCCCCGCTGGTCGGCGATGGCCAGCGCGCAGCGCAGCGCGTGGTGGACCGAGGAGCAGCCGGTGAGCAGGGCGTCCCGGGTGGCGGTGCCGTCCTCGTCGCGCCGCCAGCCGATCTGCCCGCCGGGCTGCTGGAGCCGCAGCACGAACTCGACGGCGGCGTGGACGGTGGGCCACATGCGGTCCAGGAACGCGTCGTCCCCGGTGGTCAGGTAGTGGTGCCAGACGCCCACGGCGACGTAGGCGACGAAGTTGCTCTCCCTGGTCCGGTCGGTGACGTCGTCGTACGCCCCGTCGGCGTAGGCCGCGTACCAGGAGCCGTCGGCGTTCTGGTGCCGGGCCAGCCAGGTGTAGGCGCGTTCGGCCGCGGTGTGCTCGCCGGCGGTGTCCAGGGCCATCGCGGCCTCGACGTGGTCCCAGGGGTCCAGGTGGTGGCCCCGGAACCAGGGGATCGCACCGTCCTCGCGCTGTCCGGCGAGGATGCCGGCGACGGTCGCGGCGGCCTGCCGGTCGGTGAGGACCCCGGGCAGGACGAGGTGCTGGGTGCGCGGCGTCGTCACCGGGTCGCCGCCGTGTCCGCCGCGCCGGAAAGGTCGGCCGCGTCGGACAGGTCGGCCGCGTCGGGCGTCCGCGCACCGGGCAGGTGCGGCTTGGTCGCGTACGCCACGAAGCTCTTGCCGATCAGCGGGTTCAGGGCCCGCTCGGCCGCCCGGGTGGCCAGCGGCTTCTTCATGATGTCCCAGACCAGCAGCTTGTGGTAGGCGCGCACCGGCAGCGCCCTGTCGTTGTCGACGCCGAACGCGCACTTCAGCCACCAGTACGGGGAGTGCAGCGCGTGTGCGTGGTGGGTGCCGTACGGCCTCAGCCCGGCCTCGCGGATCTTCCCGAGCAGTTCGTCCGCCCGGTAGATGCGGATGTGGCCGCCCTCCACCTCGTGGTACGCGTCGGACAGGGCCCAGCAGACCTTCTCGGGTCCGTGGCGCGGGACGGTGACGGCGATCCGTCCGCCCGGCCTGAGCACGCGCACCATCTCGGCGAGCACGCCCTTGTCGTCGGGGATGTGCTCCATCACCTCGGAGATGATGACGACGTCGAAGGACTCGTCGGGGAACGGCAGGGCCAGCGCGTCGCCCTCCATGGCGGTGGCGGTGGCGCCGGCCGGCGCCTCACCGGCCTCCCGCATCGCCGCGAACCAGGTGGCGACCTCGCGGATCTCCTCCGCGTTCCGGTCGAGCGCCACGACCCGCGCGCCGCGCCGGTAGCACTCGAAGGCGTGCCGGCCGGCCCCGCAGCCGAGGTCCAGGACGCGGTCGCCCGGGGCGAGCGGGAACCGGGTGAAGTCGACGGTCAGCACGTGGCCCTGCTTTCGCGGTCGGATCCGACATCGGTGGTGGGGGGTGCGGTGGCGGTGGGCGCGGCCGGGCCGGGGGCCGCGCCGTGCGCGCGGGCGGCGGCCTCGCGGTAGCGGGCCACCGTGCCCTCGGCGGCGCGCGCCCAGGTGAAGCGGCTCAGCACCCGGTCGCGTCCGGCCGCTCCCAGCCGGGCCCGCAGTTGCGGGTCGCCGAGCAGCCGGCCCAGCCCGGCGGCGAGTGCGCCCGGGTCGCCCGGCGGCACCGCCAGGCAGGTCTCGCCGTCGCGGCCGGCGACCTCGGGGATGGCGCCGCCGGTGGTGGCCAGCAGCGGGGTGCCGGTGGCCATGGCCTCGGCGGCGGGCAGGGAGAAGCCCTCGTACAGCGAGGGCACGCAGGCGACCTCGGCCGAGCGCACCAGGTCGACGAGTTCGGCGTCGGTGATGCCCTTGACGAAGTCGACGGCGCCTTCGAGGCCGTACCGTTCGACGGCCTGGGCGACGGGCCCCTCGGCGGGGCGTTTGCCGACCACGACGAGGTGGGCGTCCGGCTGCTCGGTGCGCACCTTGGCCAGCGCCTCGACGAGGTGCACCAGCCCCTTGAGCGGTACGTCCGCGCTGGAGGTGGTGACGATGCGGCCCGGCACCACCGGCACCGACGGGTCGGGGGAGAACAGGTCCGTGTCGGCGCCGATGTGGACGACGTGGATGCGGTCCTGCCGTACACCGAGGTGGTCGACGATCTCCTGGCGGGAGGTGCCGGAGACGGTGAGCACGGAGGGGAGCCGGCGGGCGACCCGCTTCTGCATGCGGGTGAAGGCGTACCAGCGGCGCACCGACAGGCGGCGCCTGAAGGTGGCGGCCGCGTCCAGGTCGAGCCGCCGGTCGACGGTGATGGGGTGGTGGATCGTGGTGACCAGCGGGGCGCCGAGGTCGCCGAGCAGACCGTAGCCGAGCGTCTGGTTGTCGTGGACGATGTCGAACTCGCCGCGGCGGGCGCGCAGATGGCGGCGGGCACGCAGGGAGAACGTCAGCGGTTCGGGGAAGCCGCCGGTCCACATGGTGGCGACCTCGGCGGCGTCGATCCAGTCGCGGTACTCGCCCCGCCCGGGGGTGCGGAAGGGGTCGGGCTGCCGGTACAGGTCGAGGCTGGGCAGCTCGGTCAGGCTCAGCCGGCCCTCGGTGCCGGGGAGCCGGTCGAGGACGGGGTACGGCTGCGCGCCGATGACCTCGACCCGGTGCCCGAGGCGGGCCAGCTCTCGGGAGAGATGGCGGACGTAGACGCCCTGGCCGCCGCAGAACGGGTTCCCCTTGTAGGTGAGGAGCGCGATGCGCAGCGGTCGCCCGCCGTCGGCGGCGAGGTCCGCGAAGGGCCCCGTCTGACTGGCCTCGGCGGTCACTTGGGGCCCCCTTCTCCCTGCCTGGTCCCGCGAGACTACGACGGGACGCTATTCTAGAACAAGTTTCAGACTTGATCGTTCAGGAGGCTCTGAATCTACCGGCAGGTAGCCTCGTTGTGAGCAGTGGATCAGGTGATTCACGCCACGGCCGGCGCCTGTGCCGCATCCGGGCGGGCGAGCGCCCTGCCGTCCACCGGCCCGCCCGCACGGACTGTCACGAACGGGGAGCCCATGTCTGCGCAAGCCGAAGCGCCGAGACCACCGAAGGCGCCGAAGGCGTCGAAGGAGGCCGCGCCGCCGCGGGCGGCCCGCACGGCCAGGGGGGCGAGGGCGGGCAGGGCGGAGGCCGCCGGACCGCCCGTCCCACCGCTCACCGAGCAGCAGGAGGCCCGGCGCCGCCGCATCCTGGACGCGGCCGCGCAACTGGCCGGACGGGGCGGCTTCGACGCGGTGCAGATGCGGGAGGTGGCGGAGGCCTCCCAGGTGGCCCTGGGCACCCTGTACCGCTACTTCCCCTCCAAGATCCACCTGCTGGTCGCCACCATGCAGGACCAGTTGGAGCGCCTGCACGGCACGCTGCGCCGGAACCCCCCGGCCGGCGACTCGGCCGCCGAACGGGTGGCGCAGACGCTGATGCGGGCCTTCCGCGCCCTCCAGCGCGAACCGCACCTGGCGGAGGCGATGGTCCGGGCGCTGACCTTCGCCGACCGCAGCGTCTCCCCCGAGGTCGACCAGGTGTCCCGGCAGACCACCGCGATCATCCTGGACGCGACCGGCCTGGCGGAGCCCACGGCGGGCCAGCTCTCCGCGGTCCGCGTCATCGCGCACACCTGGCACTCCGCCCTGATCACCTGGCTCTCCGGCCGCGCCTCCATCGCCGAGGTGCGGGCGGACATCGAGACGGCCTGCCGACTGCTCGACCTGACGGAGCGGGAGGTCAGAAGGAGGGCGTAGAGCCCGGCGGCGGGAGCGGCTCACCACAGGTGTTCGATATTTGATCGAACACCAGGCCGGTGAAGTCGTCCACCTCGTCCTTCCGGTCGGCGGGCAGCTTGGCCGCCAGGTCCTCCTTCCGGAAGAACCCGGAGTTGATCGTTCCCGCCCAGGGCCTCCGATCGACTCCCCACGCCGACATGCCGTCCTCGGAGCCGAACGCGTCGACGTTCCAGCCGCGCTTCCTCAGTACGGCGGCGGCCTTCTCCACGTCCGCCGGGTCGGGTGGCGTCTTCGTCGGCAGCCATGCCATGAGCCGGCAGGCGTGAGGGAGCTCCGGGTAGTGGATCGTGTCGAACACCGGTCGCGGAAAGCCCCCGGCCTCGGCCGCCATCCGGAAGTCGGCCTCCACCCGGGTCGGCGTTCTCCGCCTTCCACCGTCCCAGGACGGCGACGGCGAGGCGCTGCTCGCGCTCGTCCGCGGCGTGCCCTCGCCCGCCTCGTCCGCCGTGTCCCCGCCGGCTCCGCCGCCGCAGCCCGTCAGGACCGTTGCCGTCACTGCCGCGGCGACTGCCGCCCCCACCCCGCGCACGCTGCTCCTCCACGACGAACCGCTCGATGCAGTGCGCAAGCTTCACACAGGGCCCGGCGACCGCACCAGCCCCGCAGGCCCGTGTTCGGCGGCGCGCCGAGGCTCCGGACCGGGCGGGGCGGGCCGTTCACCCCAGGTGGTCGCGGATCAGGCGGTCCGCGTCGGACAGCAGTTCCAGCTCCCAGCGGTCCATCGTCGGATTGGCCGCACGTCTGCGCCGGGCCTCGCGCAGCCCCTCGCCGGTGAGGCCGGCGGGGTTGGCGAGCAGCGCGGTGAGCATCGCGCGGGCCGGTCCGGCCAGTTCGTCCGGCCCCACGGCCACCTGGGCGAGGATCATCGCGGACATGCCCCAGTCCAGCCCCGGGTCGCCGTCCTCGGCGTTGGTCCAGTCGATCACCCGGGGACCGTCCGCGGTGAGCAGCACGTTGTCCGGGTGCAGGTCGAGGTGGAGGACGCGGGTGCCGGGGCTCCGGCCGGGCAGGGCGTGCAGTACCCGCAGCAGCTCGGCCAGCGCCGCGCCGGCCTCCTCGGCGCCGAGTTCGCCGTCGAGGCAGGCCCGCAGCATCGTCGGCCCGGACAGCCGCTCCAGCACCAGCTCGGTGCGCGAGCAGTCGGGGAGGCGTACCCGCGGTGCCGGGTATCCGTGCCCCCGGACGTACTCCATCACCGCGCCCTCCGCGAGCGCGTCCCCCCGGCCCTGCCGGTCGCGGCGCAGCACCCACGCCCGGTCGATCTCGTACACGTCCGCGCTGCGGCCGGAGCCGAGCAGCCTGCCCGTCGATGCCGATGCCATGGCGGGGAAACTACTCCCGGCGGGCGGCCCCCCTCGGGCCGCCCCCCGAAGGCCGGTAAGGTGGCCGCGTCGTCATCACACCCGTACGAGGGAAAGCCGGTGCAATTCCGGCGCTGACCCGCAACCGTGAGCCGCCCTCGGGCGGTGAGCCGGACCGCCTCGTACGGACGTGACCGGCTCAGTGCGCCGGCAGTCCGCCGCCGCACGGCACCGTCGAGGTCTACGGAGCCGGAGCCGCCGGGGTCGTCCCGTGCTGCCCGCGCTCCCTTCAGGGAAGGCAGCAGCCGTCTAATGAAACTCCCCCGCAGCGCCGCGGCCGTGGCCGCCGTCGCCGTGCTCGGCGCCGCCGCCGCACCCGCCGCAGCAGCCGACCCGACCCCCTCGGCGTCTCCGTCGATCGTGATCCCGTCCGGGCTGTACGGCACCGGTGACCCGACGTACGACGGCGTCTGGCGCCAGTCCCTCGCGCTGCTCGCCCAGCACACCGTCGGCATACGCCCGGCCGGGAAGGCGGTCGACTGGCTGACCGGCCAGCAGTGCGCGAACGGCGCCTACGCCGCCTTCCGGGCCGATCCCTCCAAGGCCTGCGACGCGAAGACGATGGTCGACACCAACAGCACGGCCGCCGCCGTGCAGGCGCTCGCCGCGCTCGGCGGGCACCGGGCGCAGACCTCCGAGGCGGTCTCCTGGCTGACGTCGGTGCAGAACGCGGACGGCGGCTGGGGTTACACCCCGGGCGGCGCGAGCGACACCAACTCCACGTCCGTCGTCATCGGTGCGCTGGCCGCCGCCGGCGAGAAGCCCGCCGAAGTGGTGAAGAACGGCAAGTCGCCCTACGACGCGCTGCTGAAGCTGGCCCTGCCGTGCGGTGACGGCGGCGCCTTCGCCTACCAGCCGGACAAGGCGGGCAAGCTCACCGCCAACGCCGACGCCACGGCGGCCGGAGTGCTCGGCGCACTCGGCCAGGGCATGGTGGCCAAGGCCGGGAAGGCACAGGGCGCCGCCGGCTGCGCCGCCCCCGGCACGCCCGCGCAGGCCGCCGCGAACGGCGCCGCCTACCTCGCCGCCGCGGTCGCCGAGGACGGCCACCTGGTCTCCGCCCTGCCCGGCGCCGACGACCAGCCCGACTACGGCAACACCGCGGACGCGGTGGTCGCGCTCGCCGCGCAGGGCGGCGCCGAGCAGGCGGCGAAGCCGCTCGACTGGCTCCGGCAGAACTCTGCGGCCTGGGCGAAGCAGAGCGGCCCGGCGGCCTACGCCCAGCTCGTCCTGGCCGCCCACGCGGCCGGCGCGGACCCGCGCCACTTCGGCGGCCAGGACCTGGTCGCGCAGCTCAACGCGACCGGCCCGGCCCCGCAGGCCGCGCCGGCGGCCTCCGCGACCGCCTCGGCGGCGGGCGCGCAGGCGGCGACCGAGAAGAAGGACGACGGCTCCTCCTTCAGCGTGTGGTGGTTCGTCGGCGTCTGCCTGGTCGCGGGCGCCGGGGTCGGTTTCCTGCTGAGCGGCCGCCTCAAGGGGCGGCGGGCGTGATCCGCCGCGCCCTGGTGCTGCTGGCCGCCGTCCTCCTGCCGCTCGCGGGCGCGTCCCAGGCGCAGGCCACCGGCTACCGCTACTGGTCCTTCTGGGAGCGGGACGGCGGCCGGTGGGTCTACGCGACCCAGGGCCCCTCGACGGCACGGCCGGAGGACGGCGCAGTGCAGGGCTTCCGGTTCGCGGTGAGCGAGGACTCCTCCGACGCGGCCCGGCCGCGCGGCACGGCCGACTTCGCCGCGATCTGCGCGCGGACCCCGGCCCGGGAGGGCAGCAAACGGGTCGCGCTCGTCCTCGACTTCGGCGTCCCGGCCGACGCCCCGGCCGGCGAGGCCCCGCCCGGGGAGCGCACCGCGTGCGCCCGCGTCGCCCCGGACGCGACGACGGCCGAGGCGCTGGCGGCGGTGGCGAAACCGCTCCGCTACGACGGCAACGCCCTGCTGTGCGCGATCGCCGGCTACCCGCGGAAGGGCTGCGGGGAGCAGGTGTCCGGTGCGGGCGGCGGCGGAACCGCGCAGGGCACCGGGGACGCGGGCGGGGCGACCCCGGCGGCGACACCGGCGACGGCGAGCGGGCAGCAGGGCGGCGGCTCCTCGGACGGGGGGCCGTCGGTGGGGCTCCTCGCGGGCGGTGCGGTGATCGCCGCGCTGGCCGGGGCGGCCGTGTGGCAGGCGCGCCGCCGTGCCTGACCTGCCGGGCACCGTGCCCGGCCCGGCCGCCCCGGCGCCGGCCGGGCGCCGCCGCCGCCCGGGCCGCCCGACCGGGCGGGCCGGCGGCTCCGTGCACCCCGGCGCGTGGTGGCTGTGGGCCCTCGGCCTGGGCACCGGCGCCACCCGCACCACCAACCCGCTGCTGCTGGCACTGCTGCTGGCGGTGTCGGGCTACGTCGTCACCACCTGCCGGTCCCGCGCTCCCTGGGCCCGCTCCTACTCCGCCTTCCTCCGGCTGGCCCTGGCCGTGCTCGTGGTCCGCCTCGTCTTCGCCGTCGCGCTGGGCTCCCCCATCCCCGGCACGCACGTGCTCGCCTCCCTTCCCGAGGTGCCGCTGCCGCACTGGGCGCAGGGCATCCGGCTGGGCGGCGACGTCACCGCCGAGGGCCTGCTGTTCGCGCTGTACGACGGCCTGAAGCTGGCCGCGCTGCTGGTCTGCGTCGGCGCGGCGAACGCGCTGGCGAACCCGGCGCGGCTGCTGAAGTCACTGCCGGGCGCCCTGTACGAGACGGGGGTCGCCGTCGTCGTGGCGCTCACCTTCGCACCGCATCTGATCGCCGACGCGCAGCGGCTGCGCGCCGCCCGCCGGCTGCGCGGCCGCCCGGACCGGGGCCTGCGCGGCCTGCTGCAGGTCGGGCTGCCCGTCCTGGAGGGCGCGCTGGAACGCTCGGTCGCGCTGGCCGCCGCGATGGACGCCCGCGGCTACGGCCGTACCGCCGACGTGCCCGCGGCGGTGCGCCGCACCACGGCCGCGCTGACCCTGCTGGGCCTGCTCGGCGTGTGCGCGGGCACGTACGGGCTGCTCACCGCCGAGGGCGGCACCTACGGGCTGCCGGTGCTGCTGGCCGGGGTGGCGGCCGCGCTGGCCGGGCTCTGGCTCGGCGGCCGCCGGACCCCGCGCACCCGCTACCGGCCGGACCGCTGGGATCTGCGGGCCTGCCTGGTCGCCGTCTCGGGCGCGGCGGTGGCCGCGCTGCTCACCGTCGCCGCGTCCGCGGACCCGGCGGCCCTGCACCCGGGCGTGGTGCCGCTGGTCGCCCCGGGGCTCCCGCTCGGCGCGGCGGCCGCCGTGCTGCTCGGGCTGGCCCCCGCCGTGCTCGCCCCCTCCCCCAAGGAGCCGTCGTGATCCGTTTCGAGAACGTCTCCGTGACCTACGACGGCGCCGCCGAACCGACCGTGCGGGGTGTGGACCTCGACGTCCCGGAGGGCGAACTGGTGCTGCTGGTCGGCCCGTCGGGGGTCGGCAAGTCCACCGTGCTGGGCGCGGTCGGCGGTCTGGTACCGCACTTCACCGGCGGCACCCTGAGCGGGCGGGTCACCGTCGCCGGCCGGGACACCCGCACCCACAAGCCGCGCGAACTCGCCGACGTGGTGGGCACGGTGGGCCAGGACCCGCTGTCGCACTTCGTCACCGACACCGTGGAGGACGAACTCGCCTACGGCATGGAGTCGCTGGGGCTGCCGGCGGACGTCATGCGGCGGCGCGTGGAGGAGACGCTGGACCTGCTGGGCCTGGCCGGGCTGCGCGGCCGGCCGATCGCCACGCTGTCCGGGGGCCAGCAGCAGCGGGTGGCCATCGGCTCGGTGCTCACCCCGCATCCGAAGGTGCTCGTGCTGGACGAGCCGACCTCCGCGCTCGACCCGGCGGCCGCCGAGGAGGTCCTCGCGGTGGTGCAGCGGCTGGTCCACGACCTCGGCACGACGGTGCTGATGGCGGAGCACCGGCTGGAGCGGGTGGTGCAGTACGCCGACCGGATCGCGCTGCTGCCCGGCCCGGGCGCGCCGCCGGTCGTCGGCACCCCTGCCGAGGTGATGGCGGTGTCGCCGGTGTACCCGCCGGTGGTGGGGCTGGGCCGGCTGGCGGGCTGGTCGCCGCTGCCGCTGACGGTGCGGGACGCGCGGCGGCGGGCCGGGGGGCTGCGGGAGAGCCTGGAGGCCCGGCGCCGCGACACGGAACGACCGGCGCCGCGGCCGGGCGGCGCAGGCGCGCGCCCCGCGGAGCAGCCGGGCGAGGGAGCCCGGGGCGGGCGCCGGGGCGGGCCTCCGGCTCCCGCGCGGCCCGCCGCACCGGCGGCCGCGCGCCCGGGCCGCCGCCTGTTCCGGCGTGCCCCGGCCGCCGCGGCGCCCGCGCCGGGTCCCGTGGCGGAGGTGGACGGCCTCGCCGTGCGCCGTGCCCAGGTCCAGGCACTGCGCCGGGTCGACCTGACACTCGCCGGGGGTGAGACGGTCGCCCTGATGGGGCGCAACGGCGCGGGCAAGTCGACGCTGCTCGGCGCGCTCGTCGGGCTGGTCCGGCCGACCGCCGGCTCGGTACTGACCGGCGGCGCGGTGCCGCACCGCACGGCGCCGCGGGAGCTGGTGCGCCGGGTCGGCCTGGTGCCCCAGGAACCGCGCGACCTGCTGTACGCCGACACCGTCGCCGCCGAGTGCGCGGCCGCCGACCGGGACGCGGGCGCCGGACCCGGCACCTGCCGCGCGCTGGTCGCGGAGCTGCTGCCCGGCGTCGCGGACGCGACCCATCCGCGGGACCTCTCCGAGGGGCAGCGGCTCGCTCTCGCACTGGCGGTCGTGCTCGCCGCGCGCCCGCCGCTGCTCCTGCTGGACGAGCCGACCCGCGGGCTGGACTACGCGGCGAAGGCCCGCCTGGTAGCGATCCTGCGCGGACTGGCCGCCGAGGGGCACACGATCGTGCTGGCCACGCACGATGTGGAGCTGGCGGCCGAACTGGCCGACCGGGTCGTGCTGCTCGCCGAGGGCGAGGTGATCGCGGACGGGCCGACGGCCGAGGTGGTGGTGTCCTCCCCTTCGTTCGCACCGCAGGTGACGAAGATCCTCGCGCCCCAGGAGTGGCTCACCGTGTCGCAGGTCAGGGAGGTGCTGGCATGAGCGCCCGGCGGTCCGGGGCGCGGCGGGCCCGCGCGGTCCGCCTCGGCCCCCGGTCGGTACTGGCTCTGCTGCTGGTCAGCGCCGTGGGCGCGGTGGGATTCGGCTGGCCGTTCCTGGCGCCGCCGGCTTCGGGTCTGTCCGCGCACGCCCAGGACGCGCCGTGGCTGTTCGCCGGCCTGCTGGTGCTGCTGGTGGCGGTCCTCGCGGCGACGATCGCGGAGTCGGGGCTGGGGCCGAAGGCGGTGGCGATGGTCGGGGTGCTGGCTGCCACGGGTGCCGCGCTGCGCCCGATCGGTGCGGGCACGGCGGGCATCGAGCCGATGTTCTTCCTGATGGTGCTCAGCGGGCGGGTCCTGGGCCCGGGTTTCGGCTTCGTCCTCGGCTCGGTGACGATGTTCGCGTCGGCCCTGCTGACCGGCGGGGTGGGGCCCTGGATGCCGTTCCAGATGCTGGCGATGGGCTGGTTCACGCTGGGCGCGGGGCTGCTGCCGGGCCCGGAGCGGCTGCGGGGGCGGGCGGAGTCGGCGCTGCTGGCCGGCTACGGATTCCTCGCGGCCTTCGCCTACGGCACGGTGATGAATCTGGCGGGCTGGCCGTTCATGGGCACGCTGGCCTCGACGATCGCCTTCGACGCGCACGCGCCGGTCGCGGTGAACCTGGCGCACTTCCTGGCGTACTGCCTGGCCACCTCGCTCGGCTGGGACCTCGGCCGGGCCCTGGTCACGGTCGCGCTGACGGTGTTCCTCGGTCCGGCGGTCCTCAAGGCGCTGCGCCGGGCGACCCGGCGGGCGGCCTTCGAGACGCCGGTCACGTTCGACGCACCCGCCGCGTGAGCTGCCGTACGCCCACCGTCACACCGGGCGGGCCGGGTGGTGAAGCACCCCACATGACGCACGTCACCTACGATCCCGGGCCGTAGCCGAAAGGCATGACACGTGCACCACAAAAGCGCTTCCGACCTGCACGGTGAGAGCCCGGTCACACCACCACCGGGACCGACGGATGCGACCACAACTAGTAAAAGGGGTCATTGCGGACACTTCGCCGGCCTGTTTCCGTGGAGGACGTCGCACGGCGCCGACGTGCCCTCAGGGCCGCGGCGCCGAGGCATGCCCCCGCCGCGCACCGCGGTCACGGGCCTCGCCCGGCACCCACGTCCCCGAAGAAAAGGTTCTCCGTGTCCGTCTCCCGCATCGTCCGCAACGTCGCCACCCCCAAGAAGGCCCTCACCGCCGTCGCCCTGGCCGCCGCCACCACCGGCATGGCCCTGACGGCCGCACCCGCCCAGGCCGCGACCACGTCCGTCGCGTCGGCTTCCCAGGCCAAGGCGATCGCGCACAAGATGATCCCGGACGCCGCGCAGTACAACGCCTTCTCCAAGATCGTCCAGCACGAGAGCGGCTGGAACGTCAACGCCCGCAACGCCTCCTCCGGCGCCTACGGCCTGGTCCAGGCGCTGCCCGGCTCCAAGATGGCGTCCGCCGGCTCCGACTGGAAGACCAACGCCGCCACGCAGATCAAGTGGGGCCTGAACTACATGGACTCCCGCTACGGCAGCCCGGTCGCCGCCTGGAACTTCTGGCAGTCGCACGGCTGGTACTGATCCGGCAGCGGCCGGCACCGGCACCGCGCCCCCGAAGGCGGCGACCCCCACTCCGGGGCCGCCGCCTTCGCCGTGTCGCCGCCCCCGCCGTGATCCACTGGGGCGATGAGCTCCGAGGCACCGAGGCGGGCGGCAGGCACGGCACGGCACGCACCCGGAACGGGCGGTCTCCCGCTGGTCCCCGTGCTGCTGGCGCTGACCGTGGTCAGCGGCCTGGTCGACGCCGTGAGCTATCTGGGGCTGCACCACGTCTTCACCGCCAACATGACCGGCAACATCGTGATCCTCGGGTTCGCGGGAGCCGGCGCCCCCGGCTTCTCGGTGCAGCACACGGCGACGTCCCTGGCCTGCTTCCTGCCGGGCGCCGTGATCGGCGGCCGCTTCGCGCGCCGCCTGCGCGCCGGAACCCGCCCGCGCACCTGGACCCGGACCGCGCTCGCCATGGAGGCGGTACTGCTCGGCGCGGCGGCGGCCACGGCCCTCGCCGCGCCGGCCGCACCCGCCCGGGCGTACGTGATGATCGGGCTGATGGCGTGCGCGATGGGGCTGCGCAACGCCACCGTGCGGAGGCTGGGCGTGCCCGACCTCACCACCACGGTCATGACCCGGACCCTGGCCGGTCTCGCCGCCGACACCTGGCTCGGCGGCGGCGACGGACGGCGTTCCGCCCGCCGCGTCCAGGCGGTGACCGCGATGCTCGCCGGCGCGACCGCCGGCGCCTGGCTGGTCGTCCACGACGCGCTGGCGGTCGCCCTGCTGATCGCGACGGCCACCACGGGCGCGCTGGCGCTCACCGCGTCCGGCCGGGAGTGACCCGCGGGCGGCCCCGCGCGCCACCCGCACGGTCCACCGCCGGTTCGGCCCGGCACAGCACGGCGCGGCACGGCCCACCATCGGCCCGGCACCACGCACCACCGGCACGGCGCCACGCACCACCGGCCCGGCGCCACGCACCACCGGCCCGGCGCCACGCATCACCGGCCTGGCGCCACGAACCGCCGGATCACCACCGGCCCGGCGCCGGGCACCACCGGGTCAGCCGGGTGTGCGGTCCTTCTCCCGCTCCGCCGGCACCCGCCCGACGGCGGCCGCCGCCCGCGCGGGCCCCAGGCGCGGCCCCTGAAGGACGTACGTCAGACCGAAACCCGCACCGACCACGGCGGCACCACCGAACGCGTCCAGCACCCAGTGGTTTCCGGTGCCGATGATCGCCGCCACCGTGAGCAGCGGGTGCAGCAGACCCAGCGCCTTCATCCACCGCTTCGGCGCGCACACCGCGATCACCAGGCCGCACCACAGCGACCAGCCGAAGTGCAGCGAGGGCATCGCCGCGTACTGGTTGGTCAGTTCGGTGAGCGTGCCGTAGTCGGGCCGGGAGAAGTCCTGCGGGCCGTGCACCGTGTCCACGATGCCCAGGCCCGGCATCAACCGGGGCGGAGCCAGCGGATAGAGCCAGAACCCGACCAGGGCGAGCACCGTGGCGAAGCCCAGCGCCGAACGGGCCCAGCGGTAGTCGACGGGGCGGCGCCAGTACAGCACGGCGAGGACGGTCAGCGGCACGGCGAAGTGGAACGACTCGTAGTAGAAGCTGAGGAAGCCGTCCAGCCAGCCGTGCTGCACCACGGCGTGGTTCGCCCGGTGCTCGATGTCGATGCCCAGCAGATCCTCGAGCCGGAGGAGCTGGTGGCCGTGGTCCTCGGCGAGGGCCCGGCCGCTGCTGTTGGAGTCCCCGGCCGCCGCCAGCCTGATCTGCGAGTACGCGTAGTACGTGAGGCGGATCAGCAGCAGCTCGAACAGCAGGCCGGGCCGGCTCAGCGCACGCCGCAGCGCGGGAACCGGCGACAGGCGCCGGCGGCCCGCGGGCGCGGTCTCGGCGTACCGGGTAGGGACCGGCGTACGGAAGTACGGGGAGCCGCGCAGCAGGAAGGGCACGACGGTCGCGGCGGCGACGGCCGCGAGCAGCACCAGATCGTCGCGGACCGGCTGGAACAGCGCCTTCCCCGGCAGCAGGACCGCCGGCGGAAGCGTCATCACCAGCACGACGGCGACCGGCCACACGTAACGGTCGGAGGCGCGCCGCCCCACCCGCCCGACGACCGCGAGCAGCACCCACAGCAGCTGGTGCTGCCAGGCGGTGGGTGAGACGGCGATGGCGGCGCACCCGGTGACCGCGACCGCGAGGAGGAGCTGGCCG
Organism: Streptomyces sp. MS06; assembly: GCF_047200655.1. Lineage (NCBI taxonomy): Bacteria > Bacillati > Actinomycetota > Actinomycetes > Kitasatosporales > Streptomycetaceae > Streptomyces > Streptomyces sp. MS06. Next base: position 50,177 of record NZ_JBJZOJ010000003.1, on the reverse strand, counting down.
TCGCGTGCGTAGCGCACGGCACGGCGCAGGCCGAGGACGGCGACGGCGGTGCCCAGCGACAGGAAGAGAGCGACCTCCGGGAGCCCCTCGACGCCCAGCCGGAGCAGCGCCCCGTGCAGGGACTGGTTGGCCAGGGCGTCGGCGGGTCCACCGAGGCCGGTGCCCGCCATGTGGTGCACCCAGTAGGTGGCGGAGTCCTCGGGCATCGCCGCCCAGGCGAGCCCGGTGCACGCGGCGAAGACGGCCGCGGCGGTCAGCGCGGCCCGCCGGCGTCCGGTGCGCCACAGCAGCGGCGCGAACAGCAGCAGCGGCGGCTGGAGCGCGACCGCCAGACCGACCAGCAGCCCGCTCGCCCGCTGCCCGCGCACGACGAAGCAGCCGAGCAGCACCAGCAGTACCGGGATGATGCTGGTCTGGCCCAGCCACAGGGCGTTGCGCACCGGCAGCGACAGCATCAGCAGGGTGACCGCGACGGGCGCCGCGAGCACGGAGGCACGCCGGTTGACCGGTTGCGGCAGGGCGCGCGCGGCGACCAGGCCGAGCGCGACGACGAGCAGCAGCGTGCCGAAGGTCCATCCCCAGCCGAGGGCCTGTTCGGCGGCCCGGGTGAGCGGCTTGAGAACAAGTCCTCCGAAAGGAGTACCGGTGAAACTGGAGGAGGCGTAGAGGGAACCGTTGACGTGCAGCACGCCGTGCGGGCCGACCCAGGTCTCCAGGTCGGTCAGCCGCTCCCCGCGCGGGCTGGTGACGACGACCGCGACCTCGCGGGCCGCGAGCACCGCCGCGAGCAGCCACAGCAGCAGGCGCGTCGCGTGCAGCCGTGTCGTGGCCGTCCCGGAGGCCGTCGCCTGAAGGGCTTCCGCCGGTCGTCCGCCGTGCTCCGCATCCGCCACGCCCCGTCGGCCTCCCGCCCCATTCGTCCGCCGCACCCTGTACGCGGGGAATTGCTCTGCGCACCCTACGAGGCTCACACGGCCCCTGGGTACAGACGCAGGCAACCGGCGCTTCACCTGACGTCGCCCCTCCCCTCGGACCCACCGTGACGGCACGCGCCGGGATCCGGGAACGCCGTGATCCACGCGCGCACCGTGATCCGGGTGCGGGTGGCGCGCCCGGAGCCGGTGCGGGTGGCGCGCCCGCTCGTCTGAAATCCTGGCAGGGCAGCGAGGACCATCCGGAACAGCCGAAACGAGCGGCCGGGGCAGCACCGGCGGCCGGCCGGCCAGAGGAAAGGCAGGCAGCACGCATGAGCGGGTCGCAGCTCTGGAACGACGTGGACACGTACTTCGCCGACCGCCTCGCGCCGGACGACGAGGCGCTCAGGGCCGCCCTGCGCGACAGCGAGGCCGCCGGGCTCCCACCGATCAGCGTCACCCCCACACAGGGCAAACTGCTGCAACTGCTGGCGCAGACGCAGGGGTCCCGCACCGTACTGGAGATCGGCACGCTCGGCGGCTACAGCACGATCTGGCTGGGCCGCGCGCTCCCGTCGGACGGCCGGCTGGTCTCCCTGGAGTACGACCCGACGCACGCCGAGGTGGCCGTGCGCAACCTGACCCGGGCAGGCCTGGACAAGATCGTCGACGTCCGGGTGGGACCCGCTCTGGAGTCGCTCCCCCAACTCGCCGACGAGAACCCGGCCCCCTTCGACCTGGTCTTCATCGACGCCGACAAGGCCAACAACGCCCGCTATGTGGAGTGGGCGCTTCGGCTGACCCGCGCGGGCAGCCTGATCGTCCTCGACAACGTGGTGCGCGGCGGACGGGTCACCGACCCGGACTGCACCGACGGCGACGTCCGGGGCACCCGGGCCGCGATCGACCTGATCGCCGACCATCCGCGGCTGAGCGGCACGGCGATCCAGACGGTCGGCGCCAAGGGCCACGACGGGTTCGCGCTCGCCCGGGTGCTCGCCTGAACCCGCGCCCCGGCCCTCCGGTCCGGCTCAGGCCTCGTGGTAGAAGCCGACGTTGACACTGCGCGGCCCGGTGCGGTCCACGACGACGACCTCTCCGGCGCCGCCGCGCGGCAGCGGCACCGTCCCCCCGTAGGCGACGGGCTGCTCACGCCCGTCGACCACGAGCCGCACCTCGGAGGACGGGTGGGCCTGCGAGCCGCGCAGCCAGGTGAGCTGCCAGGCGCCGTCCGGACCGCAACGGAACTCCAGGTGGGTCCGGGACACGAACAGCCAGTCCTCGGGTGCCGCGAGCCGGCACGCGGACCTGTCCCGGCCCACCCGCAGCACGGAACCGGGCGCGCTCGGCGCGTCGGCCATCAGCATGCCGGCCGTGGCACCCGCGTCGGCTCCGGAGACGGTGGCCATGGTCAGTTCGAGCACGCGTGCCCCTCCTTGACGTCCTGGTAACGCCCCTGCGCGACGGCCGGGTTGGACGTCCACCGCCGCATGATAAGTCGACCCGCACCGCGGCGTCCGGCACAATGTACCCATGAGCGAGCGAAAGCCACCGGGGGTGAGCTTCGACTCCTGGACCGAGAAGCAGATCCGCGACGCCGAGACACGCGGCGACTTCGACCGGCTGCCCGGCGCGGGACGGCCGCTTCCGCGCGAGGTGGAGGCCGCGTACGACGAGCTGTGGTGGGTCAAACGCAAGATGGCCCGCGAGGGGCTGTCCGTGCTGCCTCCCACGCTGGCGCTGCGCAAGGAGGCCGAGGACGCCCTGCTGTCGGCGCTCGCGGCGCCGTCCGAGCGGGCCGCCCGGAAGATCGTCACGGACGTCAACGTCAAGATCCGCGACATGATGTTCAAGCCGCCGCCCGGACCGCCGCTCGGGATGAAGCCGTACGACGTCGAGGAAGTCGCACGGCAGTGGCGGCAGCGCCGGGCGGCGCAGTAGGGCGCCGGGCTGCGCAGTAGTGGGAGGTAACCCGGTCGGTCGCCCCCGAGCCGGCGCCCCGGCCCTCCCCGCCCCTCCCGGCCTGGCCCCCTCCCGGCCTGGCCCCGTCCCTGCCCGCGGGTCCGATCCGACCGGCTCCGGCCGGAAGCCGCCCGGGGCCGGCCCAGCAGCCCGGCCCGGCCCCGCAACCCGGATCCGACCTGGGCGCGGAGCCCGGATCCGACCTGGGCGCGGAGCCCGGATCCGACCTGGGCGCGGATCGGAAGCGGGTGCGTATCGGAAGCGGATGCGGACGGGCGGCGGTCCCGGCACCCCGGGTGGAGGGGTCGTGCGGCTCAGCCGCGCAGCAGGCGGTGTGCCAGGTCGCGGTAGTCCCGCAACGCCAGCCGGAGCTGCTCGGTGTCGGCGGAGCCGTCGCCTTCGCCCTCCGCGGTCTCCCAGGACGCGCGCAGACCGCTCCGGCGCCGGTTCACCGCCTCCGTGAAGCGGGCGGCGACGTCCTCCAGCACCCGGTCGGCCTCCTCGACGGACTCCCTGGGGGCGTCGACGAATCCGGAGAGCACCCGGGTCAACTCCCGGCCCAGCCGGTCGGACTCCTCGCGGGCCAGCAGCGGAGCCTCTTCGGGGGGCGCCGCCTGCCGGTCCGGGCGGTCCTTGGACTCCGCTCGGTCCGTCGCCGCCGCGCCGGTACGCTCCGCAGGGCCCGGGCCGGACGGCGTGCGGGCATCCGGATCGCCGGAGTGCGGGGGGCCCGCGTCCGGCGTGCCGACCGTTCCGGATGCGGAGGCGGCACCGGCGGCGGGGGCCGTGCCCTCCGCGGTTCCCGAGGCGACCGCTTCCCGGGGCTTCTCCGCGTCCCCGGGCTCCTCCACGTCCCGGGGCCTCTCCGTCGCCGGCGGCCGCTCCAGCGTGCGTGTCCCGTCCGCCGCGGGTGCGCCCGCCGGGGCCGTGTCCGCGGCGCTCTCACCGCGCACGTCCGGGGCCCGGTCACCGTTCGGTGCGGGCGGGACGGAGGCCGGGGGTGGTGTGGTCCGAGGCTTCGGCATGGGTGTCAGCTCCCCTTCGCGTGCCGGCGGGTGAGTGCCCACGGCAACCGGTCCGCAAGCGCGGCCGGCTTCGTCCGTTCGGCCTGCTCTGCTTCGCCCCGGTCGGGGGTGGCCGCCCCGGCTTCCGCGGAGGCGCGGTGCGGGCCGGCCTGCCGCTCCTCACGGGTCAGGTCCTCGAAGAGTGCCCGCCCCTCGATCACGGCTTCGCGCAACTGCTCGGTGCCCGGGCTGCCTTCCTGCCGTGCGGCGTCGCCCCGGGCGAGGCGGTGCACCGTGCGGTAGCCGTGCACGTGCTCGGCGTGGTGCACGGAGAGTGCGGCGAGCCGGTCCTCGTGGTCCTCGCCGCCCGGGAAACCGCGCGCCTCGCTCACCTCGGCGATCAGCCGGTCGGCTTCGGCCACGGCTTCCTGCGGTGCGTCGACGAACCGTTCCTGTGCCGCGGTCCAGCGGGCGGCGTACCGTTCGCGCGCGGCGGGCCCCAACGGAGCACGGTGGAGGTCGCCGTAGCGCCGGACGCGCTCGCCGAGTTCCCGTTCGGCGGCCTCGACGTCCCCGCCGTGCCGGGCCACCGCCCGGTCGTACTCGGGGCCGAAGCGCTTCTTCAGGCCGCGCCCGCCGTGCCGTCCGCGGTTCCGCACGGTCGGGGCGGCCAGGGCGGCGGCAACGGCCACCGCGATCACGATCACAGCGATGATCAGGCCTGAGGTCATGGTTGCCTTTCCGTGTGTCGGCTCCGGTGGACTCCGGGGCCGGTCCCGCTTCGGGTTGCCCGCCGCCGACCGCGCAAACGGCCCCACCCGCGTGCCGCTGACGTTCCGTCACGGAGCGCGGGCACGCCGGGGGCCTGTCCACCGCGCATGTGAGGCCCCTCCCGGAAGCCGGGGTTCCGGGGGTTCCGGCCGACGGATGCGCAGAAGGTCTGCATAATCTCTGGAGTTCGCATGGGGAGGGACGGACGAGTGGACCAGTACGGCGCCGGAAGCGGCGGGCGGCAGTGCCCGGAGTGCGGCGCGCCCGGAGCGGCCGGCAACGAGCCCTCCTGCGGCTGCGCACTGCGGGTGTCCGACACCCCGCACCATGCACGTGCGGCGGAGCCGCCAGCGACGGAGGAGTTCAACCCGCTGCGCATACGGCCCTACGTCGCGCTGGACGGCGGCAACGGTGCGGACGGGCGCCGTGCGTTCGCGCCGGAGAGCGGGCCGGCGCCCGGGGCGGAGAACGGCCCGGAGACCGGTCGGCAGAGCAGGTCGGAGAACGGCCCGGAGAGCGGGGCCGGCGGGCCTGCAGGGCCGCCGGAGGCGGACGGCGGGGTCCCGCGGGCCGGGTCGCAGGGCGCGGCGGGGGTCGAGGTCACGCACCCCGGGACCCGCCACGGGGCAGGGCCCGGAAACTCCCGCACGCCGCACCCCGGCTCCCGTGTCCCGCCCGAGTCGGGAGATCCGGGAGATCCGGGCGCCCCGGGCGCCCCGGGAACGGGCCCGCGGACCGCCGCACCGAACGCCGCCGCACCGGACACCGTCGCACCCGCCGCAACAGCCGCTCCGGGGCCCGCGGTCCACGGCACCGCCACTGCGGACGGGCGCCCCGCTCCGGACGGCGGGGCGGGCGGGGCACGGGGCGCGTCGCCCGCGGAGGAGACCATGCCGCTGCGGGCGGTCACCGAGGAGACCGTCGTACTGGGGGCGGTCACCGAGGAGACCGTCGTACTGGGGGCGATCGGGCCGGACACCGGCGGGAGCGGCGCACCGGCGCACGGTGCACCGGCCGCCGCCGCAGCGCCGGCGCGCGCGACACCGGCCGCCGACCCGGCGCCGGCGCCCGCGGCGCCCGGTGCCGCGGGCTCGGCGCTGACGGCCCCGCTGGCCCCTCCGACGACCCGTCCGAGCGATACCGACCTGGACCTGTTCCAGGCCGAGGGGGCGGGCTTCGCGGCCGGCCCGGTCTCCGGTCCGCACGGTGGCCCGCGGGGGCGGGCGCGGGCACGCCGCCGCCGCAGCCGTACGGTCCTGCTCGGCGCGGCCGGTGCCGCGGCCGGAGTGGTCGCCGTGGCGGGGCTGACGACCGGGCTGTTCTCGTACGCGACGCCGTCGCGGGAGGTCGCGTCGCCGGAGGACGTGCGGGTGGCCGTGCCGGACGCCTCGACGACCGGGGCCGAGACGTCGCCCGAGGCCGCCGCGCCCTCCTCCGCGCGGCCCTCCTCGGCATCCGCCTCGCCCTCGGCGAGCGCCGACGCGTCGCCCTCCTCCTCCCCCTCGGCGTCACCGTCGCCGTCGCCGTCCCGGTCCAGCGCGGCACCGAGCCCGTCCCGCACGGCGCAGCCCGGCCCGACGCCGGCGACCTCGGCTCCGGCCCCGCCGCCGGGGCCGACCGCCACCGCGCAGGACACGGACTCCGCCGCTCCGGTGCTGCGCCGCGGTGACCACGGGCCGGAGGTCGTCGAGCTGCAACTGCGCCTGCACCAGCTGTGGCTCTACAACGGGGACGCCAACGGCAACTTCAACGCGCAGGTCGAGAACGCCCTGCGCAGCTACCAGTGGGCGCGTGGGACCCAGTCCGACGGCCTGGGCGTGTACGGGCCGCGGACACGCCGGATGCTGGAGTCGGAGACCCGGGAGCCCTGAGGGTCGGGCGGCCGGCCGTCCGGCCCTCGGGGCTCCGCTTCACGGCGGTGGGGCTCAGGCGAGGTGCAGCCGGATCGCGCCGTCGCCGTCGGCGGACACCCGCACCCCGGTCAGGTCGCGGAGCCAGACGTCGGGTCCGGGTCCGTGGATCCCGGCGCGCGGGCCCACGCCCACGACGCGCATCCCGGCGGCCCGCCCCGCCGCGATACCGGCGCCGGAGTCCTCGAAGACGACGCACTCGGCGGCGGGGACGCCCAGCTCGGCGGCGCCCTTGAGGAAGCCCTCCGGGTCGGGCTTGCTCGCTCCCACCGACTCGGCGGTCACCCGCACGTCGGGCAGCGGCAGTCCCGCGGCCGCCATCCGTGCGGTGGAGAGGGCGACGTCGGCGGAGGTGACCAGCGCGTGCGGCACCCCGGTCAGCGCGGCGAGGAAGTCCGGTGCGCCGGGCACGGGGACGACGCCGTCCATGTCGGCGGTCTCCTCCGCGAGCAGGCGCGCGTTCTCGGCCAGGTTCTGCTCCAGGGTGCGGTGGGGCAGCAGCACCGCCATCGTCGCGTAGCCCTGCCGCCCGTGGACGACCTTCAGCACCTCGTCGCCGTCCAGGCCGTGCCGGTCCGCCCAGCGCCGCCAGACGCGCTCCACGACGACGTCCGAGTTGACCAGGGTGCCGTCCATGTCGAGCAGGAGGGCGCGGGCGGTGAGCACGGCGGGTGTGGCGGTGGCCGTCATCGGCAGCAGCTCCAAGCAGGTGGGTGCGGTCCCGTGGGGCAAGGTGGCCCCGTCCGCCGGTCAGGGGGAACGGACAGGGACCACTTTGTTTCAATACGATACAAAACAATTCCGGCATCCCGCCACCGCACCCCGGGAGCGCGCGCCCGGCCCCGCGGTCAGCGGGCCACCGACTCCACCAGACTCCACACTCCGAGGCCGAGCATCAGCAGCGCCGCGATCTTCGTGACGAGCGCCAGCGGCACCCGCCTCATCAGCGCCTTCCCGCCGACGATGCCGAGCCCGGCCACCGACCACAGGGCGAGCACCGCGCCGAGACCGACGGAGAACGGCGCGTCGTAGCGGGCCGCCATGTTGGCCGTCATGATCTGGGTGAGGTCGCCGAACTCGGCGACCAGGATGAGCATGAAGCCGGCTCCGGCGACCGGCCAGAAGGACTGGTCCCGCGGCTTGCGGACCTCTTCCCCGTCCTCGCCCTTCCGCAGCAGCAGCACCGCGGCACCGCCCAGGAAGAGCACTCCGGTGAGCGCGTGCACGAGGCGCTGCGGCAGCAGCGTCAGCACGCTGCCGGCCGCCACCGCCAGCACGACGTGCAGCGCGAAGGCGGCGGCGACGCCGGCGAAGACGTACGAGGCGCGGTAGCGGGTGCCGAGCACGAGTCCGGCGAGCGCGGTCTTGTCCGGGAGCTCGGCGAGGAAGACGACGCCGAAGACGAGCGCCGTCACGGTGATGCTGATCAAGGTTCCTCAATCGGTCGGGGCCGCCCCGCCGAGAGTGCCGAACCCTTCGCTCACGACACCTCGGCACGGCAGCGCACTCGACGCCCGCGCCGTGCGGCGCGGGCGTGCACTGCTTGCCGAAGGTCTCGCTGGCGCGGCCCGCCCCGCGGCGGAACGCGCTCCGGGCGCCGGCTCAGGCTGGCTGAGCAGTATGTCGACGGTCCGGCGAAGAGCTACTCCCCTTCCGGGCCGATGATACGGGACGGGAAGTTCAGCCGTGAACCTTGTCGTGTCATGCACCCGTCATTAAGGTGCCACCGCGCGCACCCCCGTTCGCCACACAGCAGGACGAGCATTCCCCCGCTCGCAGTTCAACACCCCCACACCTCGATGGAGTTGACATGTCGAAGCGCTACGCGCGTCGACCGCTGGGCGTCCTCGCGGCGCTCACCGGGCTCATAGCATCCGCCGCCCTGTTCTCCGCCCCCACCGCCTCCGCCGCCCTCCCCACCCCGATCAGCGCCTCCACCGCCCGCACCTACCTGTCCCGGCTCACGGTGGCCGCCGAGAACCACGCCGGCTACGACCGCGACCTGTTCCCGCACTGGATCACCATCAGCGGCACCTGCAACACCCGCGAGACGGTCCTCAAGCGCGACGGCTCCGGAGTGGTCACGAACTCCTCCTGCTACCCCACCAGCGGCCGCTGGTACTCCCCCTACGACGGCGCCACCTGGTACGCGGCCTCGGACGTGGACATCGACCACCTGGTATCCGTAGCCGTGACGATCTGAATCAGCATTTTTGCAGTTCAAAACGTCGGCGCCATGCCGCTGACAACTGGCGGCTGCGAGATGATCAGCGCATGAGTTTCCGGGTGTATGCCAGGCACGTTCGTGACCGTGATCTCCCTTTCGGCAGGCGCCACCGAGCTCTGAGGAACGCCGTGAGCTGCTACTGCCCACTTGGATTTCACGGAACGTGGTCATACCTGAGCACGACGGGTGACCTCAGGAACGACGAGACGGCACTGCTTCACACGTTGGAGAAGCTGGAGGCCAGCCGCAGGGTGTGGCTGCAGGAGATGGCGTCCTTCGCAGATCGCCGCCGCGTCGAGAAGGCTCTGCACCGCAGAGCTCCCCGCCAGGCGGAGGTGCGATACCTGCTCGGGTGGAGGTGGCCCGGCCCCGACGGCAAGCAGGCGATGCTCGGCGAGGTCGGACGGCTCTGGGCTACCCATCGCCGATCCCCTTTTCCCGACGTTCCAGCCGGCAGCAAGGGGGACCTGGTCGAGCTGGACACGTGGCTGGCCGGCTGCGTCTCCACCTATCTCGCGAATGACGGGGATCTTGACCGGGGTCGACAGTACGTCATGACGAAGTGCCTGCCGAAGCTGCGCCGGTGCGTTGCCCAGCTGGGCCATCCGTGGGTCTTCCCCGAGGCGTTTGCATACTTCCGCCTCCTGCTGAAGATGGCCGAGCTGATCCACAACGACAAAGCCCGGGAGGGCGGCGGGTGATCCGAGCTCCTCAGCTGGATCAGTCCGTGTCCGTGGCTGCCAGCACAGCGATGCGCCGAGCCCCCGGGACGACGGAGACCAGCCCTATGTCCCACGCCACGCGTTCGAACCACTTCGTGGCGGCCCCGAAGCTGTACCAGTCGCATTCCTGGATGTATCGCTCCACTTCACCGACCGGCGCTGTCGTGGATGCTCCGGACAGGGCAGTGAGGGAACGCCAGGCGGCCAGTCGCCCGTAAGCGCCGTAGACGCCGTTGTTGTACGCACCACCGGTCGATGCCGCCGCGAAAAGCATGCGCCAGGCGTGTTCCGGGCGACAGACGGAGAGAGCGAAGCGATTACGCGGACCGACACCACTCAGGCACTCCAGCCCCAGTGCCGCCAACAGGCCCGGAAGAATCTCCGCCTCAACCGGCTCCGCCAGCTCGTACGTCCCGGCCTCGCTGCGGCCGTTGGACTCCTCCGCCCAGTTGGCCACCGCTGCGGCAGCGGCCGCGCTGAACCCTTCCGTCGTTGTCTCGGTCGCTTGCGGCAGGGACGTAGAGCCGCCCAGGGCGACACCGGGGCCGTCCTGTGGCCCGTAAGGCATCGAATAACTGGCCCCACCCACTGAGTAGCTCGGGAGAGGCGGCGTCTCCTCGATCACCGACAGCTCCAGCGGCAGCCACGCGAACGGATGATGACTCCAGTGCGGTGACGTCGCCCATGCCTCGATCGCCGGCGACTCCGCGATCGTGACGCTCCTGAGCACCAGCTCCTGCACGAGGCAGGCCCGAAGCTCCTCGGAGGCTGCCGCGCGCGAACTGCCGCCCGCGAAGGGAATGGCCAGGTCCTTCGCGTTCTGGCCGTCGGCGAGAAGGGAAGCCGCGTAGCGGGCCATCTTCCGATTGCCCGGCGAGGTGGCCGACACGAGCCGCAACGCCTGCTCGACGCACTCCTGACCAGAGGTCGTGGTCAGGAGGCGGAGGAGACGGTCGAAAACACTGCGGTACTGCCAGACCTGAGCGGCGGAGGAACCGTATCGGTCGGCCAAGGCGATGCCGAGATCGGCCACGAACGCCACATCGCCTTGATCAAGCCGTCGCTCAGCCATGTCCCACACCTTGGTCACGCTCTTCAGGTCGGGCAGTCGCGTCACGATCTTCTGTATCCGGTCGCTCACGCCGTGAGCCTATGGGAGGGGTAGCCGGAGGGGCAGGCCCTTTTCTGCGGCCTCAATCGACCTCGTAGCGAGCCAGGCGCCTGCGCAGCTCGAGGTTCTCACCTTGCGCGATCTCGAGCGCCTGGCGGAGTCTCGCCACCTCCTCGCGGTGATCCTCCTGCTGCCGCGTGAGGCGGGCACTCAGTGCCCTCACCGCGGCGGAGGTCGACGGGTCGCCCGGCGGTTCTGCAGGCGCTGCCGGCACGGGCCCGCTCCTGGCGCGGTGGCGTTCGATCCGGGTGCGCAGTTCCGGGTACCGGTAGAGGAAGTCGGTGCTCACCCCGGCCTGGCGAGCCACGGCAGTGAAGCTGATGGGCTTGCCCCCCTTGGCCAGCTCGGCAAGCGCGGCGCGGGCCCGCTTCTCGGCTTCCTCGGTACGGGCGCGGGTGGCCTGGCGAAGGTGCTCCGGCATGGGCGTCATACGGTCGGCTCCTGTCGTCGCATGGTGGACCGTGGTTCGGGGCGGTCGACCACTCCTGCCCCGCGCACCGCCCTCAGCTGTCCGTCCTCTCGGACCTTGACCTGGTCCAAAGCGACGAGAACCTTGTTCAGAGCGCGGGTTTCGGCGAGGCGGCCGGCGAGCCAGATATTGTCCTCGCCCATCGGTTCACCGTGGCGGGCGGTGAACTGCGCCTGGCGGCGTGCGATCAGTGCTTCGGTCTGGCCGAGCTGGTGCTGAAGCTCGTCGCGGTGGCTGGCGTCGGTGACGAACTTGTCGCAGGTGAGACAGGCGTTGCCCTTGGAGCAGACCTGTCTGGGCGGGAGCATGCACCAGCCGTTGGGCAGGACGCGGTCGGCGCGTTGATCCAGGTGGAGTAGGTCGTAGAGGTCGCTCGGGTTCACCTCGGCAGTCCGGCCGTCGGCCGTCACCTTCTTGTAGCGGAGGAACTCGCGCTCGGCCGTCACGGCCAAGGTCTTGGCGTAGTGCATGGTCATGGACGGAGTGACGTGTCCCAGGTAGCGCATGACGACGTGGATCGGGACCCCGGCGTTCATCAGGTCGGTTGCTCGCGTGTGCCGGAAGGTGTGGGTCCTGGAGATCTTGACGGGGCGGCCGACGCTGTCGCTGATCGACAGAGTCTTGGTCAGCGCGCCGAGTCGGGCGTGGAAGGTTGCCGAGGCGTAGGGCCTCATGCCGAGCGGGTTGTTCCGGGTCTGCAGGAACAAGTAGCGGGGGGTCGTTCCCTCCGGTGCACCCTGGGCTGCGATGAACTCACGAGCCCACTCCTGCTGGCGGCGGATGATGTCGACGATCTCCTCGTCGACCGGGATCGTCGGCGGATCCCCGCCGGTGATCTTCGTCTGCTGGTAGGCGAGCCGGGCCACGAAACCGTCCGGCTCCTTGTCCTCCTGCTTGCTCGTTGTCAGGAGCGGCAGCAACGGTTCGAAGTCCATCATCAGAACCTCGTTCATGCGTCGGCCGGTCCGGATCAGCAGCATGAGCGCGTGGAACGCCTGTCGGTCGTCGAGCCCGCCCTCGGACTTGGGAGTAGCAAGTGTTCCGGAGCCAGCGGCGATCTTGCTGATCACCTCGTCCTCCAGAGCCATGTCTTCCGGTGGCTGGTTGGTGAGCCGCGGCTTGTCCTCCAGCCGGAACAGCACGCAGTGGTGCGCACCGAGGGCACCCCAGCGTCGGTCACCGAGCACCGAGACCGCCTCGGCGCGGTTGTCGTACATCCAGCGGTAGAACGCCTCGATGGTCACCAGTGTGCTGCGGCGAGTGTTCTTGGACAGCTTGCCGCCCTTGTTCGGCCCGCTCATCACCGTGTGGCTGTTGAGGGAGTCCACGAAGCCGCGTAGCCAGGGCCTCAGTTGCTCGGGAAGACCCACGAGTTGAGGACCCGAGCAGCCGACCTGGTCGATGTACCACTGGAGCCACTTCAGGTGGTCGAGGCGACTCTTCACCGACGACCAGACGTACCGCTCCGTCGTAAGCTGCACCGACAGCCACCATTTCGCGGCCTCACGGAGCCAATTTGTCGTGAGTTGACTGAAGTTGGCTACGGACCGGCCCCAGGGCTCGTGCTCGCGCTGCGGGATGCGCCGGTCGAGGCCGGGGTTCCACACGTCCAACTGCCACCACTCGCCTTCGTGGTAGGCGTGGGCCAAGCGGTCCTGGAGGTGCTTGACGCTGTGCAGCACATGCGTGACAAGCCTCCTGTTCCTCGCCGAACCGTTCCGCGTGACCGCCCCCTGCACTTCGCGTGCCCAGTCCTCGTGGGAGAGCGCTGTCAGCGACCTCGCGGAGCGTGCCTGCGGTCCGCCGTGCTCGATCGCAAGAACGAGTCCCCGCCTGAGTTCCTGGAACCGCTCGGGAGTGATGGCGTAGCCCTCGGCCACTTGCTGATGAATGCACCAGGCCAGCTCCCAGATCATGGGATCGGGGAGGCCGTGGAAGCTGATCGCCTGGGTGAACCAGCCCTTCTCGCGGTTGATGGTCTGCCGCCGGAAGGCCCGGCCGTAGTCGTCGGGCATGTTGGTCGAGTCGAAGTGGTCCTGCCTGTGCTCCTCCGGCATGCTGTCCCACAACAGCTTCGCCTTCTCCTCGCTGAAGAGCCGGGCCACAGACAGACGTGGGTCGCGCTTGTCCTGCCGCTTGCGTTCCGGCGTGCGTGGGGCCGGGACCGGCGCTGCGTCGGCCACGGCTCGGACGACCGGCTCAGACTTCATGGCGGCTCCCCCAGGTCTGCGTGATCTTCTGCCAGTCCGCGCACGCGCGCAGTTCGGCGTCCTCGGTCACGTGGGCATAAGTGTTGATCGTGGTCTGGATGTCCGCGTGGCCGAGTCTCCGGCTGACCACGTGCATCGGCACGCCGGACAGCAGCAGGGCTGTGGCGTGGGTGTGCCGGTACCAGTGCGGTGTCATGTCCGGCGGCAGACCGGGTACGTCCTTCTTCCGCGCGGCCAGGTGCTTGTAGACGCTCTCCGGCCGGAGCGGGGCAAAACTGCGCCCACGGTGGACGTTGCAGAAGATGTACGCGTTGTCCCAGTCGTCCAGCTCGACATCGGCGCCTGCCTCGCACAGCGCCCAGACCCAGTCCCCGTACAGACGGTCCAGGGCGGAACCGACGAAGACGCGACGGTGGCCGCTCTTGGCGCGCAGGCCGTGCGGGTGGTCCTCGCGATGGACGACCTCGACCTGCGCGGTCGTGCCCGTGCCGGTCTTCCAGTCGCGGTGTCGCAGGCCGAGCGCCTCGCCGAGCCTCAGCCCGGTCTCCTCCAGCAGCGCCCAGAGCAGGCGATACCGCAGCTCGCCCGACCAGACCGCACCCGCGGGGTCCCAGGACGCCTCCGCGTCGCGGATCGCCGCCATCTGATCGGGCAGCAGCACCGGCAGCGGTTTCGCCCGTACACGGACCTTGACCACGCTCGAACGGCGTCCGGTCCTGCGCGCCACGTGCTCCAGAAACGGCAGATAGCTGCCCGGCCTGGTCTGCACCGTCTCGTACAACCGGCCCGCGACCTCGACTCCGCGCGCGGCGTGGTAGCGGTAGAACCCCATGACCGCGCGGGCCCGGCTCGCCACGGTCGCATCGGCCGCCTTCCTCCCGTCATGGAGCGGCACCACATCCTCAGCCACGCTCCCTCTACGCAACTGCCCTACGAAGGTGCCGAGTTCACTCACCCCGACCGTGTCCCACGACTGTGCCCGCCGTTCCAGGAACGTCCACCACAGGGCAAGTCCCCGTGCATAACTCTTGATGGTGTTCGGGGAGCAGTCCCTCGATCTCAGGTACTCCAGGTACTGCTCCACCGGCACCGCGACACGGTAGTCGTCATCGAGAACCGTCCACGTGACGCCTTCGCCCGCGGCCACCCGTTGCGTACTCGCCACCGCACCCCCTCAGTCATCGCTGTCAGCGGCACCTAACCGCTGTACCGGATAACGCACCGCTCACAGGGAGGACACGGCCCGCAACACTCGTGTCCCAGATGTCAGCGGCACCGCATGGCGAGGTACGGATAACACCTGGTCCCGCTCTCGGAAGCCTGGGACTCCGGCGCGAGCCACTGGACCACGTCCGAACGCCGGGCCTTCGCCAACGACCTCACCCGCCCGCAGCTCATCGCCGTCACGGACAACGTCAACCAGGCCAAGGGCGACAAGGACCCGGCCGAGTGGATGCCCTCGCGCAGCGCCTACCGCTGCACCTACGTGCGCGCCTGGGTGCAGGTGAAGTACTACTACGACCTCTCGGTCGACTCCGCGGAGAAGTCCGCGCTCAGCTCGTACCTGTCCGCCTGCTGACCCGGCCGCCGGGCGGCGGTCCGCCGACCGCCCCTCCCCCGCTCCCGCCCCGTTCCGTACCGTACGGGGCGGGAGCGAGGACGTGGCGAGAGGGCCGGGACGCCCGTGCGAAGCGGGCCGCCGGCCACCGGGAGGGACGGTCGATCGCATGGCGGAACTGCTGCTGGGACCACTGCTGAGATACGCCGGCGGCACGGCCGCCACCGTCTGGGTCGAGGCGAGCCGGCCCTGCACCGCCGAGGTGCGCTGCGCCGACGGCTCCGGCGGCACGGCCGCCACCTTCCAGGTGGCGGGCCACCACTACGCCCTGGTGCCGGTGACCGGGCTCACCCCCGGCGAGGCGACCGCCTACGAGGTGCTGCTCGACGGCGCCCGGGTCTGGCCGCTGCCGGACTCGCCGTTCCCGCCCTCCACGATCCGCACCCCGCCCGAGGGCGGAGCCCTGCGCATCGCCTTCGGCTCCTGCCGCTGGGCCGCCCGGCCCGCGGGCGGAAGGGACCCGGTCGGCCCGGACGCCCTGTGCGGACTGGCCGCCCGCGTCGCCGCCGACCCGGGCGGACGACCCGACGTCCTGCTGCTGCTCGGCGACCAGGTGTACGCGGACGAGACCTCCGAGGCGACGCGGCGGCGGCTGGCCGCCCGCCGCGACCCGCACGACGCCCCGGGCGGCGAGGTCGCGGACTACGAGGAGTACACCTGGCTGTACCGCGAGTCCTGGCTGGACTCGGAGGTGCGCTGGCTGCTCTCCACCGTGCCGAGCTGCATGATCTTCGACGACCATGACGTGATCGACGACTGGAACACCTCCGGCGCCTGGCTCGCCGACATGCGCGCGACCCACTGGTGGCGGGAACGGCTGCTGGGCGGCCTGATGTCGTACTGGGTGCACCAGCACCTCGGCAACCTCTCCCCGGCCGCACTGGCCGTCGACCCGCTCTACGCCGCCGTGCGGGACACCCCCGACGCCACGGACGTGCTGCGCGCCTTCGCCGCCGGGGCCGACGCCGAACCGGCCGCCGCGCGCTGGAGCTACCGGCGCGACCTCGGCCGGGTGCGGCTGCTGATGGTGGACAGCAGGGCCGCGCGGGTTCTGGACGAGAAGCAGCGCGCGATGCTCGCCCCCACCGAGGAGAAGTGGCTGCGCGAGCAGGCGCTGGCGGAACCCGGCTCCTTCGACCACCTCCTCGTCGGCACCTCGCTGCCCTGGCTGCTGCCGCGGCTGGTGCACGACACCGAGGCCTGGGCCACGGCACTCTGCCGGGGCGGGAAGGGCGCCCGGTGGGCACGGTTCGGGGAGCGCCTGAGGCGGCGGGCCGACCTGGAGCACTGGGCGGCCTTCCCGGAGTCCTTCACCGCACTCACCGAGCTGCTCGCCGAGGCCGGTTCGGGACCGGAGGCGCCGGCGACGGTCTCCGTACTCTCGGGTGACGTGCACCACGGTTACGCGGCCGAGCCCTCCTGGCCGAGCGGCCGGACACCCGAGGCCCGGGTGACACAACTCACCTGCTCACCGCTGCACAACTCGGTGCCGCTGTCGATCCGGCTGGCCTTCCGCTGCGGCTGGGGCACGGCCGCGCGGACACTGGGCAGGCTCCTCGCCCGGCACGCCCGCTGCCCCCGCCCGCCGGTGAACTGGCGCAGGACTGGTGGGCCGTGGTTCGGCAACCTCCTCATGACGCTGACGGTGCACGGCCGTTCGGCGGTCCTCCGGCTGGAGCGGGCACGCGCGGACGGCACGCTGCGCACCGTGACGGACCTCGAGCTGACCGGCGCGGACGGAGGACCCGGGCGGCGAGCGGCCGGGCGCGGTGCGGCGGCAGCCGGGTGAACTTCCGATACCGATCCCCCGCGTCCCCCGTGACCCTTCCGTCACTGTGCACGCGTACGCTGTATCGCTGTCATCGGCCGCCCTGCCGCTTCCCGCGACGCCGCGGCCCGGGCCGGCCCGCGGGGGAGCGATGGGGAGTCAGCAGTGCTGGAGAGTGTGGAGCAGGTCGGATCGCTGACCGCCAGTCCGTGGATCTACGTGCTGGTGGCCGGCTCGGTCCTGCTCGACGTGTTCCTGCCGCTGCTGCCGAGCGGTGTCCTGGTGATCACCGCGGCCACCGCGGCGGCCGCGGGTTCCGGCGCCGCGGGCGGTGAGGTGCCCCGCCAGGTCCCCGACATCCTGTTCCTGATCCTGTCCGCCGCCACCGCCTCCGTGCTCGGCGACGTCGCGGTGTACCGGCTGGCCTGGCGCGGCGGGGACAGGCTGGACCGCGCGCTCGCCCGCTCCCGCAGGCTGCGCGGCGCGCAGGAACGTCTCGGCTCGGCGCTGGCCCGAGGAGGGGGCACACTGGTCATCCTCGCCCGCTTCGCCCCGGCGGGCCGCTCCGTGGTCTCCCTCGGCGCGGGCGCCGCCCACCGCCGCGCCCGCGACTTCGTGCCCTGGTCCGCCCTGGCCGGCCTGTCCTGGGCCGCCTACAGCACCGCCCTGGGCTACTTCGGGGCGAGCTGGCTCGGGACCCGCTGGCTGGGGACGCTGGTGTCGCTCGCCGCGCTGTTCGGCGCCGGAGCGGGCGCGGCCTACCTGGTACGGCGCAGGCCCGCGGAGGCGGGCGCCCAGGCCTGACCGGCCGCGGCGCGGGCCGGCAGGCCGCCTGTCCGTCCCCACCCGGGCACGCGGCGAACGCGTCCGGCTCGTGAACGGCCGCGGACGACCGCCGCGGGAATACGGTGGCGGAACTGCCGCGAAGTCCGAGATCATCCGGGCATGTCGGATCGCACCGCAGGACAGGACCTTCCGGTCGGCTTCGAGTTCCGGCCGTACCGCGGCGACGAGGACCACGAGGCCATGGCCGCGCTGCGGCGGGGTTGTGCCGAACAGGACCGGGTCGACGCCCATTCTGTGGTGGAAGGGCTCCCGACAGCGGCCGAGATCGCCGAAGCCTCCGCCAAGTCGGAGGAGCCGTCCCGGAACCAGATCCTGGTGGTGCGCGACGGGAGCGTCGTCGGCTACGCGACGATCCGGTGGTGGCAGGAGCGGGACGGTACCCGGCTGTACCTGCACCGCGGCTACCTCTTGCCCGAGCACCGTCGCCAGGGCATCGGCTCAGCGATGCTGAGCTGGGCCGAAAGGCGGATCCGCCGGCTCGTCACCCAGCACGGAACGTCGCGGACGGCGGTGATCGGCGCGAACGCGGCGGCCTCCGAGCAGGACGCCACGGCACTTCTGCGCGCAGCCGGCTACCGGCGTGTCTTCAGCCTGGTCGAGCTGGAGCTGGGCGATCTGCGGCAGGTGCCGGAGCCGGGAGGGGAACTGCCGGCCGGGATACGGACGGGGCCGATCGGGACAAGCCACTACCGTGCCGCCTGGCGGACGGTCGTCGATTCGTATGCGGACACCCGCTTCACTCAGAGATGGCCTTTCCAGGACTTCGTCGACACCGCCGACCCGGCGTGCTGGAGGGCTGCCTGGAACGGGCCGGACATGGTCGGCGTCGCCCTCTGCTCCCTGCGCCGTCACGACCGCACCGTGGGCGAGGTGGAAGAGCTGAGTGTCCGGGCGGACCGGCGTCGCCTCGGAATCGGCCGGGTCCTGCTGCTGGACGGTCTGCGGAGCCTTCGCGAGCACGGTGCGACGACCGCCCGGCTGTTCACGGGCACGGCGAATCCGCACCGGTCCTACGACCTCTACGAGAGCGTGGGGTTCCGGCGACGGAACGAGCACGTCCGTTACCGCAAGCCGCTTGCCTGAGGAGGTCGGCCTCGCCGAGTCCGGCGAGGCCGGGGCGCCCGACGCGTTGACGCCGTGGCGGGTTTCCGGCGCATCCGGGTCATGCCCCTCCTACTCCCGCCCGGTCGGCGGCCGCCCGGCGGCGCCGCGCACCTCAAGGCTGTCCAGCAGTTCGGCCGTGGCCTGAGCCACCGCGTCCACGGCGCGGTCGAACGCCTCCCGGTTGTGCGCGGCCGGCGCCCGGAACCCGGACACCTTCCGCACGTACTGGAGGGCGGCTGCCCTGATGTCGTCCTCGGTGGCCTCCTCGGGCAGAGCGGGCGGTCGCAGGGTCTTGATGCTCCGGCACATGCCCCCAGTCTCCCGCCCGCGGGGGAACAACACCCGGCCTTCCCCGGATTGCACCGGCCATGACCGCCGTGGAGATCACCTACGTCGGCGACCCCACCGCCCTGCTCGCCCTCGGCGGCCTGCGGCTGCTCGCCGACCCGGCCTTCGACCCGCCGGGGACCGACCCCGTCGGCTCCCGCGCTGGTCACGACGGACCGGTCCCGTCAGCCCGGGGCTGCGCATCCGGTCCACCTCGGGGTGCATCAGCCTCACCTCAACGGCCGAGGGCGTTCTGCAGCTGCTTCTTGGTCATCGAGGAGCGGCCCTCGATGTTGCGCTTCCTCGCCTCCTCGTAAAGCTGGTCCCTGGTCGGTCCCTCCGCACCGCTGTGCGAGCGCTGCCCGCCGCGCTGGGATGCCGACTTCGGGTCACGGGTCGAGGTCCTGCTCGCGGTCTTCGACTCGCCCGACCTGGCACGTTCCTTGTTGACCGTGCGTGCCGCGATCTCCTCGGCCCGCTTCGTCGACTCACCACGATCCAGAGCACTCTTCTTCACGTGTTCGTACTGGCGCTCCCGCTTGGGACTCGATCCAGCCGGCATGACGCCTCTCCTCTCTCGTGCGGACCGTGTGCCGCTCGACGAGTTCCCCCGAGGAGACGGCCGAAGCGCCCGTCCGGGATCCGGCACCCCCACGGAGTCGGCTCTCTGCGGGGACGACGGCGAGCGGCTGCGTGGCCCGGTCCGTGACCGCGACCTGGTGGTACGCGCGGTGGCCGCAGGCGGCGACCCGAACAGCACGACCGTGGCCGACGCGTGCAGCGACGATCTCGTCACGTCGGGCCCCGATGGAGATCGACTTCGCCCTCCTCTGAGGACCGGGAAATCAACACTCTTGCAGTGCTCGACCTCGGGTACCCGGCAGCAGCGGACGGTCCACGGCTCCGGAAGGCGGGCACCGATGACACCGATGACACCGACCACACCCACCCCTTTCGATGTCTCCGGGAAGGCCGTGGCGGAGCTGGAGTCGGCTCTGTGCGAGTCGGTGGACGGCGAGATCAGATTCGACGCGGGCAGCAGGGGCGCCTACGCCACCGACGGCTCCAACTACCGGCAGCCGCCGATCGGGGTCGTGGTGCCCCGTACGGTGGAAGCCGCGGTGGAGGCGGTGCGGGTGTGCGCCCGGTTCGGTGCCCCGGTCCTGTCACGGGGTGGCGGGACCAGCCTCGCCGGACAGTCGACGAACACGGCCGTGGTGATCGACTGGAGCAAGTACTGCCACCGGCTCGTCGCCGTCGATCCCGACGCCCGGACCTGTGTGGTCGAGCCGGGCATCGTGCTGGACGTGCTCAACCGGCGGCTGGCCGGCCACCGGCTGCAGTTCGGCCCGAAGCCGTCGACGCACAGCCACTGCGCCCTGGGCGGCATGATCGGCAACAACTCGTGCGGCGCGTCCGCACAGGCGTACGGCAAGACCGTCGACAACGTGCGCCGCCTGGAGGTGGTCACCTACGACGGCGCCCGGATGTGGGTCGGGCCGACGTCGAAGGCCGAGCGGGCGCGGATCGCGGCGGAGGGCGGCCGCCGCGCCGAGCTGTACGCCGGCCTGGACCGTGTCGTCACCGAGTACCTGGCCGACATCCGCCGCGGCTACCCGAAGATCCCGCGCCGGGTCTCCGGCTACAACCTCGACTCGCTGCTGCCGGAGAACGGCTTCGACGTGGCGCGGGCGCTGGTCGGCAGCGAGGGAACCCTGGTGACCGTGCTGCACGCCGAGGTCGACCTGGTGCCGGTGCCCGCGTACCAGTCGCTGCTGGTACTCGGCTACGACGACATCTGCGCGGCCGCCGACGACGTCCCCCACCTCCTGGAGCACTGCGACCCCGGCCAACTGGAAGCGCTCGACGGGCGCATGGCCCAGCTGATGCGCGAAGAGCACGCCTACCAGGCGTCTCTGAACGCCCTGCCGGAGGGCGACAGCTGGCTGATGCTCCAGTTCGGCGGCGACAGCCAGGACGACGTCGACGAGCAGGCGCACTCCCTGTTGCACGCCCTCGGCCGGACCGAGAAGGACGGCGATGTCGCCTTCTCGGACGACCCGGAGCGCGAGCAGCGGATGCTCAGGGCGCGCGAGGCCGGGCTCGGCGTCACCGCCCGGCCACCCGACGACCGGGAGACGTGGGAGGGCTGGGAGGACTCGGCCGTCCCACCCGAGCGGCTCGGCGACTATCTGCGGGACCTGAAGGACCTGTTCGGGGAGTTCGGCTACGACCACCCGTCGCTGTACGGGCACTTCGGGCAGGGATGTGTCCACACGCGTATCCCGTTCGGGCTGCGCACCGCCGAAGGCGTGGCCGACTTCCGGCGCTTCCTGGAGCGGGCCGCCGATCTCGTCGTCTCCTACGGCGGCTCCCTGTCCGGCGAGCACGGAGACGGCCAGTCGCGGGGAGAGCTGCTCACCCGGATGTTCGGTGAGCGGCTGGTGGCCGCGTTCGGCGAGCTGAAGGCGCTGTTCGACCCGGGCAGCCGGATGAACCCCGGCAAGGTCGTCCGCCCCAACCCGGTCGACGGGCAGCTGCGCCTCGGCTCCTCCTGGCGTCCGAAGACCCCCGAGGCGCACTTCGGCTTCCCGCAGGACGACCGTTCCTTCAACCGGGCGGTGATGCGCTGCGTGGGAATCGGCAACTGCCGCAGCCACTCCGGCGGCGTCATGTGCCCTTCCTACCGGGCCACCCGGGAGGAGGAGCACTCCACCCGCGGCCGGGCGCGGCTGCTGTTCGAGATGCTCGACGGCCACGCCGACTCGGCCGTCACCGACGGCTGGCGCTCGACCGAGGTGCGCGACGCGCTCGATCTGTGCCTGGCCTGCAAGGGATGCAAGTCGGACTGCCCGACCGGCGTCGACATGGCCACGCTCAAGGCGGAGTTCCTCGCCCATCACTACGAGGGTCGGCTGCGCCCCGCCGCCCACTATGCGATGGGCTGGCTGCCGGTGTGGGCGCGTCTGTCTCGTGTTGCTCCCGGACTGGTCGACAGCGTCCTGCACGCGCCCGGTCTGGGACGGGCGGGCAAGCGGCTGGCCGGCGTGGACGAGGCCCGGCAGCCACCCGTGTTCGCCCGGCAGTCCTTCCTCCAGTGGTGGCACCGGCGCCGCGCCGGGGATCCCGATCCGGCCGATCCGCGCACCGTCGTGCTGTGGCCCGACACCTTCAGCACCTACTTCCACCCCTCCGTCGCCCTCTCGGCCGTACGGGTCCTGGAGGAGGCCGGCTTCCGCGTCGCCGTGCCGGACCAGCCGGTGTGCTGCGGTCTGACCTGGATCTCCACCGGTCAGCTGCCGCGTGCGCAGAAAGTGCTGCGGCACACGCTCGGCGTGCTGCGGCCGTATCTGGAGGCGGGGACCCCGGTCATCGGCCTCGAACCCTCCTGCACGGCCGTCTTCCGCTCCGACACCCTCGAGTTGATGCCCGACGACCAGGACGTGCAGCGGCTGGCCGGGCAGGTCCGCACCTTCGCCGAGCAGCTCGTGCACCACGCGCCCGAGGACTGGCGACCACCGCGGCTGCACCGGCGGGCGACCGTGCAGACGCACTGCCATCAGCACGCGATCATGAAGTTCGGCGCCGACCGCGAACTGATGCGCCGCGCCGGTCTCGACGCCGACGTCCTCGACGAGGGCTGCTGCGGCCTGGCCGGCAACTTCGGCTTCGAACGCGACCACCACGAGGTCTCCATGGCCGTCGCGGAACTGGGCGTCCTGCCCGCCGTACGCCGGGCACCAGCGGACGGTCTGGTGCTCGCCGACGGTTTCAGCTGCCGTACCCAGATCGAACACGGCGACACCGGCCGACGGGCTCTCCACCTGGCCGAAGCCCTGGCCCTCGGGCTGGAAGGCGCCCTCCCGGACGAACACCCCGAGCGGCTCGCCGTACGCCCCGACCCGCCCTCCCGCACGTCCCGGTGGGCCGTCACCGCGGGCGCTACCGCCCTCACGGCGGTAGCCGGCCGAGCCGCCGTGCACGCGCTGCGCCGGCACTCCTAGCCCCTCCACCAGTCCCTCCGCACACCTACGAGAAAGGTCTTCGAACATGTCGCAGAAGGTCTCCGACCACATTCTCGAGCGCCTGCGCGAGTGGGGGGTGGAGCGTGTCTTCGCCTACCCCGGCGACGGCATCAACGGGCTGCTGGCCGCCTGGGGCCGCGCCGACGACCGTCCTCGGTTCATCCAGTCCCGCCACGAGGAGATGTCGGCCTTCGAGGCCGTCGGCTACGCGAAGTTCTCCGGCCGGGTCGGGGTGTGCGCAGCCACGTCCGGCCCCGGCGCCATCCACCTCCTCAACGGTCTGTACGACGCCAAGCTCGACCACGTGCCCGTCGTCGCGATCCTCGGACAGACCGACCGCAGCGCCATGGGCGGCTCCTACCAGCAGGAGGTCGATCTGATGAGCCTGTACAAGGACGTCGCCTCCGACTTCTGCGAGACGGTCACGGTCCCCGAGCAACTGCCCAACGTGCTGGACCGGGCGATGCGCACCGCCCTCGCCCGCCGCTCGGTCACCGCGGTGATCATTCCCGCCGACGTGCAGGAACTGGACTACTCGCCCCCCGGGCACGCCTTCAAGATGGTCCCCTCCAGCCTCGGCGTGCCGCAGTACGCGCCGGTGCCCGGCGACGAGGACCTCGCTCGGGCCGCCGAGGTGCTCAACGCCGGCGAGAAGGTGGCGATCCTGGTCGGGCAGGGCGCCCGCGGAGCCCGTCAGGAGGTCATGGCCGTCGCCGACCGGCTCGGTGCCGGTGTGGCCAAGGCGCTGCTGGGCAAGGACGCCCTCGACGACGACCTGCCGTATGTCACCGGCTCCGTCGGACTGCTCGGCACCCGGCCCTCCTACGAGCTGATGACCGGCTGCGACACCCTGCTCGTCATCGGCTCCTCCTTCCCCTACACCCAGTTCCTGCCCGATTTCGAACAGGCACGTGCGGTGCAGATCGACATCGACCCGCGCATGGTCGGCCTGCGCTACCCCTTCGAGGTCAACCTGGTCGGCGACGCCCGCGAGACCCTGACCCGGCTGCTGCCACTGCTCGACACGGCGAAGCACCACAGCTGGCGCGAGCAGATCGAGAAGAACACCGCCCGCTGGTGGGAGGTCATGCAGCGGCGGGCCGCGGTCGACGCCGACCCGCTCAACCCCGAGTACGTCGTCCACGCGCTCGACGACCTGCTGCCGGAGAACGTGATCCTTTCCGCCGACTCAGGCTCGGCCGCCAACTGGTACGCCCGCCATCTGCGGCTGCGAGGCGCCATGCGCGGTTCGTTGTCCGGCACGCTCGCCACGATGGGACCCGGCGTACCGTACGCGATCGGCGCCAAGTTCGCGCACGGCGACCGCCCGGCCGTCGCGCTCGTCGGCGACGGGGCGATGCAGATGAACGGTATGGCCGAGCTGATCACCGCCGTGAAGTACTACCGGGAATGGGAGGACCCCCGGCTGATCGTGGCGGTGCTGAACAACCAGGATCTCAACCAGGTGACCTGGGAGATGCGGGCCATGGAGGGCGCCCCGCAGTTTCTGCCCTCCCAGTCGATCCCCGAGGTCGCCTACGCCGACTTCGCCCGCCTGGTCGGCCTGGAGGGCATCCGGATCGAAAAGCCGGCCGATGTCGTGGGCGCCTGGGAGGCCGCGCTGGCCGCCGACCGGCCCTGCGTCCTGGACTTCGCGACCGACCCCGCCGTACCGCCGATCCCGCCGCACGCCACCCTCGACCAGATCGAGGCCGCGGCCTCGTCGATCCTCAAGGGCGACAGCGACCGCGCGGACATGGTCCGCCAGGGCTTCAGGGCCAAGGTGCAGGAGTTCCTGCCCGGCCACCGTCGTCGTGAGGACCGGCCCGGCGCGCAGGACGAATCGTGAGCGACACCCCTGTCGTGGATCGCGTGGAGACCTCCGTCTTCGCCGTTCCCACGGATGTGCCCGAGGCTGACGGCACGCTCTCCTGGGACACGACCACCGCGGTCGTGGTCACCGTCGGTTGTGCGGACCTCACCGGCCTCGGCTACACCTACGCGCCCGCGGCGACGGCCCGAGTCGTCGACGGCCTCCTCGCCTCCGTGGTCACCGGCTCCCCGGCGCTCGACGTGCCGCGCGCGAACGAAGCCATGCAGCGAGCCGTACGCAACGCCGGCCTGCCCGGCATCGCGGCCCA
This sequence comes from Streptomyces sp. MS06, assembly GCF_047200655.1. Lineage (NCBI taxonomy): Bacteria > Bacillati > Actinomycetota > Actinomycetes > Kitasatosporales > Streptomycetaceae > Streptomyces > Streptomyces sp. MS06. Next base: position 24,988 of record NZ_JBJZOJ010000003.1, on the reverse strand, counting down.
GGCGATATCGGCTGTGGACATCGCGCTGTGGGACTGCAAGGCCCGCCTGCTCGGTCTGCCACTCATGCGCCTGCTGGGCGCGGCCCGCGACGAGGTGCCCGTCTACGGCAGCGGCGGCTTCACCACCTACGACGACGAGCGGCAGGAACGTCAGCTGCGCGGCTGGGTCGAGGAGGACGACGTCCACCGCGTCAAGATCAAGATCGCGGAGTCGTGGGGCGGCCGGGAGGAACACGACCGGCAGCGCGTGGCCCGGGCGCGGTCCGCCATAGGCGATTCCGAGTTGTACGTCGACGCCAACGGCGGCTACGGCGCCAAGCAGGCCGTGCGTGTGGGCCGGGCACTCGCCGACGAGGGCGTGACCTGGTTCGAGGAGCCGGTCTCCTCGGATCACCTGACCACCCTCGCCGCGATCCGCGACCAGGTGCCGCAGGAGGTGGCGGCCGGCGAGTACGGCTACACCCTGCCCTACTTCGAACACATGCTCGCCGCCGGAGCGGTGGACTGCCTCCAGGCCGACATCACCCGGTGCGGCGGCATCACCGTCTGGCTGCGCGCCGCCGCCCTCGCCCAAGCCCGTGGGATCGACATCTCCGGGCACTGCGCCCCGCACGCCCACGCGCACGCCGCCGCAGCGCTGCCCAACCTGCGGCACTTGGAGTGGTTCCACGACCACGTCCGCATCGAACGGATCCTCTTCGACGGCGTCCTCTCCCCCGACGGCGGCACCCTCACCCCCGGCGCCGACGGCGCACCCGGCCTCGGCCTCACCCTCAACGAGAAGCGGGCACGACCCTACCGGGTGGGCTGAGAGCCGAGGGTGGCGCGGAAGGAGAGACGGCACCCCCCGTGAAACACACGCCATCGCGACTCGCCGGCGGCGCAGTTCCGCCGGGAAAGGAGCCGACCATGCGCACCACGCCCGAAACCGTCGTCATCACCGGGGCGAGCGCCGGTATCGGCCGGGCCACCGCCCGCCTCTACGGCCGGCGCGGCGCCAACGTGGTGCTGATCGCCCGCGGCCAGGCCGGCCTGGAGGCCGCCGCGCAGGAGGTGGCATCCCTCGGCGGCCGCCCGCTCGTCCGGATCGTCGACACCGCCGACGCACAACAGGTCGAGGCCGCCGCCGAGGCCGCCGAGCACGCCTTCGGCCCCATCGACGTCTGGATCAACTCCGCTTTCACCAGCGTCTTCGCCCCCTTCGACGAGATGGCCGCCGAGGAGTACGACAGGGTCACCCAGGTGGCCTACCTCGGCTTCGTCAACGGCACCCGAACCGCGCTCATGCGGATGCTGCCCCGTGACCACGGCACCGTCGTGCAGGTCGGCTCGGCGCTCGGCGAGCGGGCGATCCCGCTGCAGTCCGCTTACTGCGGGGCCAAGCACGCCATCAACGGCTTCACCTCCTCGGTGCGCACCGAACTGCTGCACCGCGGCAGCAAGGTGCACATCACCATCGTCCAGATGCCCGCCGTCAACACGCCGCAGTTCTCCTGGGTACGCTCCCGCCTGCCCCGGCACCCGCAGCCCGTCCCCCCGGTGTACCAGCCGGAAGTCGCCGCGCGGGGCGTGCTGCACGCCGCTGACCGTCCGCGCCGCAAGCAGTACTACGTCGGCGCCACGACCACGGCGACGATCTGGGCCAACCGCCTGGCCCCCGCCCTCCTCGACCGCTACCTGGCCCGCACCGGCTACGCCGCCCAGCAGACCGACCGGCAGCCGCCGAGCGGCGAGAACAACCTCTTCGCACCGGTCGACCGGCTCCAGGGCTCCGACCACGGCGCCCACGGCGTCTTCGACAGCACCTCCCGCAGCCGGTCCTTCGAAGCCACCCTGTCCCGTCACCCCGCCGCCTCGGCCCTCGCGGCCGGCACGATCGCGACGGCTGCGGCCGTGCTGAAACGCCGTGCCCGCACCTCGTCATGAGGGCGTCGTTCCTGAGCGAGTTGCTCGGCACGTACTCGCCCGGCGTTCAAGGACCCGCACTCTCGGCTTGGCCGCGGTACCAGCCGCGCGGGGACTCCGAGCTGATCCCGAACTCCCGGGCCACCGCGGTGAGCGTCTTGCCCGAGGAGTCGACGAGCGCAATCGCGTCCCGTCCGAACTCCTCGGTGCACCGCTTCCTGCGCTTGCCTCCCACCTGGCGCCACTTCCTCCGGCACCTCACGACCCAGCCCCCAGGTATCCACGCTCAAGGGGAAGTCCGGAAGCCGCTCGCCCCACTAATTCGAACAGGCGTAGCATTGCGATGTGGCGACGACTCCCCAGTTCCCCAGTGACCTCCGCGCCGGACAGGAGGAGCTGCACCAGGTCCGGGCCGAGCTGTCGGCCCTGCTCAGGCGGCTGCCCTGGTCGGTCGAGCCCTCGGAGGGCTTCCGCGACGACGGCGGCTGGCGCACGGTGGAACGCCCCGCCTCGCCCGGCTGGACCGCCGACGAGCAGGCCGAGGTGGAGAAGCTCCGGGGGCGCGAGCACGAGCTCGCCGTGTTCGTGAGCACCCACCGCTTCTGGGCGGAGGTGGCCGCCCCGGACCGCGTGGCGGCACGCATGCGCCTCAAGCACGCCGGCGAGCCCTGAGCACCGCCTCCCCGCGAACTCTCGGAAGCCGAGCCCGACCGCCCGAGCCCGACCGCCCGAGGTCCCCGACGGAGCCACGCCGAGTGCGGGTGGTTCCAGCCGGTCCCTGATGCTCTTCCGCCGCCCCCGGCACGGGAGACATCTCCTACTGGGAGCGGTCGAGCGGCTGCCGGACCACTGCGAAGCCGTGGCCCCCGCCGGCCGCTTCGCCGCGAACCGACCCGCGAATTTCTGACACGCCGTCAGCATTGGCGCTCCGGTCGGCGCCGCCACCGGCAGACTGTCCCCGCACCCGCCGGTCCGACGTCGGTACCGGTCGCGGACCGGGGCGGGGGCTCGGCCGGACCACCGGTCCGGCGGCCGACTCGGCACTCCCGAAGGGAATTCCGGCAGTCCATGCTGCACCTGACGACGCACACCCGATGGAAATGGCTGACGGCGCTCCTGGCCCTCGGCATGCTGCTCGGCGCCTCCCCTGCGCAGGCGCACGGCCCCCGGCACCAGTCCGACGCCTACTGCGCATCCCGGTCCTACATCGAACGGTTCTACCCGCGCTGGTTCAGCTACCAGCAGACCCGTCTGCTCGGCGAGGGCAACGCGCTCTTCGGGCCCGACCGGGTGACCCCGCTGTACGGCGCGGTCGTCGCGATCAACGTCGACACCCTGTACGCCAGCGCGCTCGTCGAGCCGGCCGACCAGCCGGTGATCCTGACCATCCCGAAGACCTCCGTCTCCTACTCCCTGCTGACCGCGACTCCCTTCGGCGACGTCTTCGACTCCGGCATCCCCGCGGGCCGGGCGGGCACCTACGCGATCACGACACCGGACTGGCACGGCAAGCTGCCCCGCGGAACCACCCGGATCACCGTCCCGTACTCCCAGTCCTACTGGATCTTCCGGGCCGACAAGTACGCCGGCGACGGCCAGGACACGACCGCGGAAGCCGAGAAGTTCCGGCGCAACCTGCACATGGCGACCTTGTCCGACTACCGGACCGCCCCGGAGTCCGGACCCACGAAGATCGTGCCCGAGGCCCTGTTCGCCATCCGGTTCAAGGTGATCGCCGACGGTCTGGTCGACTACCTGCCGATCTCCTTCCTGCGTCAGCTGCAGACCGCCGTGCACGATCCGGGCACGCCCCCGCTGACCCGCGAGGACAGGGCGGCGGCCGCGAGGTTCGACCGGCTCTTCGGCAACGGCAGGAACCTGTCGCCGGAGCAGCGCGACCAGTTCGCCCGCGGCGCCCGGGACGGCCACGCCCGGATCGTCGACAACTACCTCGACCACACCGGTGACACCAACTGGATCAACTTCCGCAACATCGGGAACTGGGCTCCCTCGGCCTACCTGGACCGCTCCTCGATCGCCGAGTTCCTCCAGTGGGGCAACGGCTACCCCACCGCCGCCTACTGGCACGCCTTCAAGGACCGCTCCGGCGCCGCGCTCAACGGGGCCGAGCACGGCTACGTGCTGACCTTCCCGGCCGGTGCGCTCCCGGAGGTCAGCCGATTCTGGTCGCTCACCGCGTACACCCCGGAGGCGATCACCCTCATCCCGAACGAGGCCGACAAGTACGCCGTGGCGAGCTACACCCCGGGACTGGAGTGGAACAAGGACGGATCGCTGTCGATCTACCTGTCCCGCACCCGGCCGCCGGGAGTGAACCCGGCGAACTGGCTGCCTGTCGGCGACGGCCCGTTCAACATCATGCTCCGCGCGTACGGCCCGCAGGGTGCGGCACTGGACGGAAGCTACGTCCCGCCCGCCGTCGACCCGCTTCCGGCCGGCTGATCCGTCCGTCGAACCCGCCCGCCCGGTTTCAGACCGGGCGGGCGGCGGTGTCCTCGGGGGCGAAAGGAGGGTGCGCCACACCTGGTGACCCCGGCGAGGGCACACCGGGGGATGCCGAAAGGCCCCTCCCGGCCCGGGGAGGGGAGTGGAGAGGGCTGATCGTTTCCTCGGGTCGGGTGTGCCGAACGGCGATCCGCTGGTGCCGTTCGGCCCACTGCCCCGGCAGGTGAGGCGGCTCCAGTGTTGACCACGGGAACAGCAGGGGGGAGCTATGGAGGGTTCCGACATCCAGGCGCGCCGGATGGTCGACGAGTTCTTCGACGCGGCGCAGGTTCGACGCGAGGACGCTCACGCACGGTGGAGGGACCACGACGAGCTGGACGCAGTCACGGTCATGCTTCTCCGGCTGTGGGCGGCCAACCGAGCACTCGCGGCCCTGTCAGCAAGCCCTGCCGTCGCCCGGCCGACTGCGGTGGTGGAGCGGCACGCCCTGGAGCGGTGGCTCCACTCCCGTGGACTTGTCACCCAGGGTGGTCTTCCCTCCGACCTGCCGAAACAGCCCCCTCCCGGCCCGTAGGCCGGGAGGGGGCGTTTGAACTCGGGATTCCACCTGGAATTCAGGCCGCTCCACAGCGGTCGTGCAGCCACGGCCAGCCGCTCGCGGGCGATGGCCGGGCAGGTGTGGGACCGCTCGGCCGAGCGTGCTGGCGATGTGGACGGGGTCGCAGCGGGGCGGCCGCGCGCCCCCGGGCGGCGCGGGTGACGAGTTGCACGAGCCCTCCCAGGGCATGGGAAAGCCCCGCGGCCGGGCGGCATCGGGGCGGGAGTGGGGACGGGGGCTGGGGCTGGGGCTGGGGCGGTCAGGACACGGCGGCCCAGCGGCTGACGTAGTCCGTGTCACCGGAGCCGAGCGCGACCGACGCGGGCAGCGCCGTCTGCCCGGTCCCCGACGTCAGGAACCGCGCGTTCGCCGCGGTCAGGCCGGCGTTCAGGGTGCTGGACGAGTACGAGTGGCCGCGCAGCAGCGGCGGCGGGGTCGTCCCGTTGGCCAGGAACGCCACGTAGTAGACGCCCGGGCCGACGTCCTGCGCCGTCGACAGCGCGATGGCCTTGTGCCCGGCCGAGGTCCACGAGCCGGACTGGTCGGCGGTGCCCGACAGCAGTGTGCCCGCGGAGTCGTAGAGGCCGGCCAGGTTCTGACCGGCGGTCAGCCCGGACCCGGGCTCGGCCACGCCGATGTGCACGGTGGAGATCGTGCGCGGCGACGGCACCTTGACCGCGAGGAGGTACAGCACGCCGGCCGTCGTGGGGTCGGTGCCCGCGCCGAGCGTGGCCGGGTCCTGCGTCCAGCCGATCAGCCCGTGATCGGCCGGGGTCCACAGCGGGCCCGTGGTGTCCGTGCGCGGGTGCTGGAGAAGTCCGGACTGCACGCTGCCGGTGTCGAGGCCGATGATGTCCCGTAGCACGGTGGATGCCGCCGCGGTGCAGGTGACGGTGCTACCAGGGTTGGCCTCGATCCGGATGCCGTCGAAGGTGTTCGGCGCTTCGTCGGTGGTGTTCGCGTCCTCGAGGAGCGACAGCGAGTCGCCGTCGGCGACGTTGACCCACTTCGCTGAGAACCGGTTGTTGAACGCGTATGCCCCGCAGACGAAGGCCTTGTTCCCCGCGGCGCCGTCGCGGCAGGTGACGTAGTTCAGGTCGAACACGTTCGACTCGCCGGTGTCGACCCGGATGAGCGTGTCGAACTGCTCCAGGTTCGTTCCCCAGAACCTTTGGCTCGCGCTGCCGGCGGCGCCGTCGAGGAGGATGCCGGTGGTCCCGGCGCCCGTTCCTCCGCTGTTGGCGGCCTCCACCATCGACCAGTTGTTCTGGTTCATGTTGCCGGTGATCGACTCCACGTGGATCGCGGTGCCGTTGTCGCCGACCAGCTCGATGAACATGCGACTGAAGGTGCAGTCGCCGGCGTTCTGGATCGCCGAGTTGTTGCTGATGTGGAGGCCGTTGCGTACGCCTTCGATCTCGATGTTGTCGAACACCGACCGGAACGGCATCTCCATGTCCATGGCCCAGCCGGTGCGTGTCGGGTCGTACTCGCCGTTGATCCGCAGGTTGCGGAAGCTGGAGTCCCAGAACGAGCGGGTGTCGCTGCCGGTGGTGACCGCGGTCGCGACGATCCCGGACCCGGCTCCGGAGATCACGATGCCGAAGTCACGCAGGTGGCACTGCGCCCAGTTGGTGATCTCGACCGCGTTCACGTCGGAGGCCGGGCGCAGGATCGTCGTGAACTCCCCGCAGCCCTCCACGGTGACGGTCTGCAGGTTGTCCTCGTTCGCGGTGCCCGCGATGGACAGCGGAGCGGTCAGGTCGAAGTCCCCGACACTCAGCAGGACGCGCCCCCCGCCGTCGTTCTGCGCGGCATCGATCGCGGCCTGGATCTCCGCCTGGTCGGCGGTGCCGTCGCAGACGTAGGCGGCGGCCGCGCGCACGTCGGCCGGGGCGGTCGACGAGGCGACGACCCGCACCAGCGACGTGTACGCCGCGGTTCCGCCGCCCCCTCCGCCGCCTCTTCCGCCTCCGCCGCGGGCGGCGATCCACGCGCGACTGCTGCCGCCCGCGTCCGCCCACATCGCCGTCACCCCGTCAGGGCCCTGAAAGCCGGGGACGACCCCGTACTCGTCGGCGGTGATCCCGGACACGGCCACGCCGCCGGCGTCCAGCAGGTCGGTGTACTGGGTGCCCCCGGTCCGGGCGTCCCAGAAGGTGATCGCGGCGCCGGGGGCGACGCCCCACAGGCCGTTCGCCGGCTGGACTGCATAGTCGGCGAGCGTCGCGCCGAAGGTACTGCGGGCCATGTCGTCACATCGTCCAGGAGATCGAGTTCGGGAGCACCGCTTCCGCGTTGCTGATGGCGGGATGGCGGCTCGGTGGCGGCGTGGGCGTCGGGGGTGACACCGCGGAGTGCGGCGTGAGGACTCTCGGGAGTCGATCTCCCGAAGATCCCCTCAACGATCTTCAGGGCCCTCTCGCCGATCTTGCGAGAGAGCCCTGACCTGTGTGGGCGCGGACGGTTTCGAACCGCCGACATCCTGCTTGTAAGGCAGGCGCTCTACCCCTGAGCTACGCGCCCCGGTCCCGGGCCACGGGCCCTGGACGAGTCGACAGCCTACCCTGCCGCCCGCGTGGTCCCGCAAACCCGTGGGCGCGCGCGGTGCGCGCGCTGCCGACCCATCCCGCGCGCTGCCGACCGGGGGCCACGGCCGGGGACGCCGCCGAGGGCCGAGGGCACGGCCGGGAGCAGGGACGGGGGTTATCCCCCGGGCGGAACGGGGAGGACGCCGGATCCCGCCCGGGGCGGCCGGCCGCCTACGGTCGGAACCACTCGACGTCCAGGGGGAGATCAGCGTGACCCGTACCGTTCCCGTCCGCGCCGCCCGTGCCGCCTTCGCCGCCGCGGCCGTCGCCGTCCTCGCCGCGGGGGCCGTCGGCTGCGGGGCCTCCGCGGAGGACGACGAGCACCCCGACCGGCGGACGTTCACGCTGCACGGAGACACGCTCACCGTCGACTCGGACGACTCCTCGCTGGAGATCGTCGCCACGGACTCCGGCCCCGCCGGCACGGTGCGGGTGACCCGGTGGTTCGAGGGGTCGGTGGTGATGGGCGGGAAACCGAGGGTGACCTGGTCCATGAGGAACGACCGGCTGGTGCTGCGGCTGCACTGCTCCGGCCTCGTCGCCGACTGCGCGGCCAAGCACCGCATCGAGGTCCCGCGCGGGGTCGCGGTGAAGGTGGCGGACGGGGACGGCGGCGTGGAGGCGCGCGGGTTCCGGGACGCGCTCAGCATCCGCACCGGCGACGGGCACATCCGCGTCACCGACACCAGCGGCCCGCTGACGCTGCGTACCGGCGACGGCTCCGTGCACGCGGAGGTGTCCTCGCGGCGGATCTCCACCCGCACCTCGGACGGTTCGGTGCACCTGGACCTGCGTACGGCGCCGGACCGGGTGGAGGCCGTCACCGGCGACGGCTCGGTCACCCTCGTACTGCCCCCGGCGGAGTACCGGGTGTCGGCCGAGAGCGGCGACGGGGGAGTGCACGTCGCGGTGCCCCGGGACGGCTCCAGCCCCCACCTGGTGTCCGTACGGACAGGTGACGGAAGCATCTCGGTGCGCCCGGCGAACTGAACGGCCCGTGTGTTCGTCTTCCACCGGTGGGAGAATGGCACCGGCCACGGGCGTACACACACGGGAGAGGGACGTGACGGCGACTCCAGCGCAGCCGAACTCGTCAGCGTTGGCGCCGCACGCGCATCGCGGACACAGCCCCGGGTCGCACCGTCCGCCCGGGCCGCACCGCCCACCCGGTACGCCCCAGATGTCGCATGCACCCCGTACGTCCCGGATGGCCCTGGGGCTGCGGGACGCGCTGCTGCTGGCGGGCCTCCCGCTGGTCGCCGCGCTCGCGCTGCCCGCCGCGTTCGCAGGGGGCGGGACCCGGCGCTGGTTCGGCGGGCGGGCGGAGAGCCAGCGTGCCGAGGCGCAGGCCGCGAAGGACGCCGCCGCGGCCGCGTTCTACACGCTCGACACCGCCCAGCGCGATCTGCGGATCTCCATCGAGACGATCGGCGCGGTCGACGACTCGCCCGCCGCCCGACGGGCCCTCGCCGACTTCCAGGCCTTCGGACTCCGCATCGACGAGGTCAGCCACCGCTACATCAGCGCGGTCGACTCGCACGATCTCGACCGGGACGACCTGGAGGCGTCCGCGGCCACCCGGGCCCGGACCGAGCTGACCCGGGCCAAGGACGAACTGGAGCAGGTCAGGCGGGAGCTGGAACGGTTCGGCGAGGGGCTCGGGCCGCTGCTCGGGAAGGCCGAGACGCAGCTCGCCCGGGTGGCACCCGCCGTGGAGCGGGCCCGGCAGGCCCTGCTCGGCGCGTCGGAGGCACTCGACGGGGCGCGGAGCGAGGGACTCTCGGCGGACGAGCTCGCGGCCCGGCTGGCGGCCCTGTCCCCCGAGCTGACCCGGCTCAACCAGGGCGCCGGGCAGCACGGGGTCACGGGGACGCTGGAGCGGGCCGAACGGGTCTGCCGGGAGGCCGAGGCGATCCGGGTGGAGGCGGAGCGGCTGCCGGAGAAGGCCGCGGAGATCGACCGCCGGCTGGTGTCGCTGCGGACCCGGGCGCAGGCGCTGACCACCCGCGCCGGGCAGGTGGAGCCGGTGCTGAGCGAGCTGCGGCGGCGGTTCTCGGCGGCCTGCTGGCAGGACCTGCAGCCGGTGCCCGAGCAGGCCGCGGAGAGCGTACGGCAGGCGGAGCGCAAGCTCGCCGAGGCGCGGGCCGCCCGCGAGGCGCAGCGCTGGGCGGACGCCACCGCGCTGCTCTCGACGGTGCGGGCGCTGCTGAACACCACCGACGAGGCGGTGTCCGCCGCCGGCGACCGGCTGACCCGGCTCAACGCCGTGCAGAAGGACCCGCAGCAGGAGATCGAGCGGACCCGGTTCGCGATCCGGGACGCGCAGCGGCTGGCCATGGCGGGGCGCACCACCCCGGATCCGCGGCACGCCCGGCCGCTGGACGACTCGGTGGCCCGGCTGGACCGGGCCGCCGCCGCGCTGGAGAGCGGCCGGCACCCGGACTACTGGCACTTCCTGACCGAGACCGAGGCGGTGCGCGAGACGGTGGCCGGCGTCGTCGGGCGGATCCGCGAGGAGCGCGGCGCCGGCGGCCGCTGAGGGGGCCGGAAACCGGCGGCGGCCGGTTAGTCTGGGCCCATGCCTCGCTACGAGTACCGGTGCCGTACCTGCGGTGACACCTTCGAACTGAACCGTCCGATGGCCCAGTCCGGCGCGCCCGCCGCGTGCCCGGCGGGCCACGACGACACGGTCAAGCTGCTGTCGACGGTGGCCGTGGGCGGCACGGCCGCGGCGTCCGCGCCGGCCCCGGCGCCCGGGGCGGGCGGCGGTGGCGGCTGCTGCGGTGGCGGCTGCTGCGGCTGACCGGCCCCGTACGCACCGTCCGGCCGGCCCTCGCTGCGGGCGCGACGACCTGAGTCCGGGCCCGACTCCCTCGTTCACGCCCCGCGGTCCGGGCACGAGGACCTCGGTTCGGGCACGGCGGACCGGTTCGGGCCGCACCCGCCCGGTTCGAGCCGCACCCGCCCGGTTCAGGCCGGGCCCCCGCCGGTGGCGCGCGCCCGTGACGCGCGCCCGAACTCCCGCAGGATGCGTTCCCCGGCCAGCACGCCGCGGTCGGGCAGGGCGGTGATGCCCGGCGCCGACCAGCCCGCGTCGGCGAGTTCGCCGTGCCCGGGGCGCCAGCCGCGGTCGGCGGCGAGCAGCAGATCGGCGTCGAGGAGGGAGTCGCCGGCCGCCAGGGTGAGGTCGGCGCCGGTGCGGCGGGCGACCTCGCGGACGGCCGCGCTCTTGGTCAGCGGCTTCGGCACGGCGTAGAGCTTTCGGCCCTGCAGCGACACCGTCCAGCCGCGGTCCTCCGCCCAGGCGGCGAGTTCCTTGACCCAGCTCTCGGGCATCAGCTCCCGCTCGACGACCAGGTAGGCGAACAGGTCCTCGGCGACCCGGTGCTTGCGCAGCCACGCCGGGTCCGCGGTGGCCTGGAGGTGCGCGCGGACCTCGGCGAGCGGGGCGCACTCCTCGGCCAGGCGGGCGGTCACCCGGGCGTGCCAGTCGGGGTCGGTGACGCCGTCCACGAGGAGCTGGCCGCCGTTCGCGCAGATCGCGTACGCGGGTGCCGGGCCGGGCAGGTTGATGCGCTGGTACTGCTTGCGGGTCCGGGTCGTGACGGGTACGAACACCGCGGTGTCGCCGAGTTCGGCGAGCAGCCGGGCCGCCGTCTCCGTCATGTAGGAGAGCGGGCGGCTCTCGTGCACCTCCACGCACAGCAGCCGGGGCGCCCGCGCGTCGGGCATGGTCAGGTGGAGCGCCGCCGAGGAGTAGATCAGCGTGCGGTCGAGGTCGCTGGCCACCAGCACGGGCATCAGACGTTCACCGCCCTGCCGTCGGCGCCGGTCGCACCGCGCGTGTAGCCGGGATGGATGAGCCCGACGCAGGTGTACGGCAGGTCGGCGACCTCCTCGACGGGGACGCCGCGCTGCTCGGCGAGCAGGCGTACGTGGTCCAGGTCGGCGCCCGCCCCGGCGCGGGCGAGGACCTTCCAGGGCACCCGGCGCAGCAGCACCCGGGTGGTCTCGCCGACACCCGGCTTGACCAGGTTGACGTCGTGGATGCCGTGCTCCCCGCTGATCCGCTCGACGGCCGACCAGCCCGCCCAGGTGGGGGTGCGGTCGGTGGCGGCCAGTTCCTTGACGGCGGTCCCGACGGCGTGGGCGACCTCCGGGAAGCGGGCGGAGACGGCGTCGAGGAAGGCCGCGGACAGGTCGGCGCCGGCGAGTGCGCGGTAGTACTTCGCGCCGTGGAAGTCGTGCGGGCCGACCAGGTCGGCCCGCAGGACGGTGCGGGAGACCAGCCCGGAGACGGTCGAGTTGAGGCAGGCGGAGGGGATCAGGAAGTCCTCGCGGGTGCCGTAGGTCCGCACGCAGGAGCCGGGGTCGGCGAGTACCGCGATCTCCGGGTCGAAGCCGGTGATGCCGGTGGCCCGTTCGAACTCCTCTACCGCGGCGGCCAGTTCGCGGGTGATGGCGCCCTTGCCGGTCCAGCCGTCGACGAAGACGGCGTCGGCGGGGTCGTGGTGGGCGGCCAGCCAGCGCAGGGCGTTGGCGTCGATGCCGCGGCCGCGGACGATGGACACCGCGTAGTGCGGCAGGTCCAGACCGTGCCGTTGCAGCGCCCAGCGTCGCATCAGCACGCCGACCGGGGTGCCGGCACGGGCCAGGGAGACCAGCACCGGGCGCGGGGACCGCTCGGCGAGCACCGTCTCGGTGACGACGCCGACCGCGTGCGCGATCCGGGCCGCGGAGGTCTGCAGCGCCTCGTGGAAGAGGCGCTGGTACCGCTCGCTCGGCTGGTACTCCACCGGCAGCGACTCGGCGTAGTGGGCGCCACCGCTCTGGACCGCCTCCTCGCGCTCCTCGGTCGGCGCCTCCAGGGCCACGTCCGAGAGGTCCTGGAGGAGCCACCCGACCTCCTCGGGCGCGTAGGAGGAGAAGGCGGGGCCGCGGAGCGGCTCGGGCGGCATGGCGGGCCTTTCGGGGGCGGGGGACTGTCCGGGAGCGGACCGCCCGGGAGCTGAATGCCCGGGAGCGGACCGTCCGGGAGCTGAATGCCCGGGAGCGGACCGTCCGGGGACGTACGACGGTACGACCGTGAGGACGACGTGCGGGGTGTGCGCGGCGAGTTGCGCCAGCAGGCCGTCCGGGGCGTGCAGGGCGGGGGTGTCGCCGGCCGAGTCGACGACGGCGACGACGGCGTCGAAGCCGCCGCCGGCCACGTTGTAGGCGAAGCGCTCCCCGGGACCGTCGGCCGGTTCGTCGTGGGCGGGGAAGACCAGGCGGGTGCGGATGGCGTAGCCGGGGTCGTCGACGGCGAGGACCGGTGAGCGGGTGGTGGTGGAGAAGCGGACCTCGGCGTCGGTGATCTGCTCCAGCTCGCGGGCGAGCCGGAGCGGGGCGTACATCAGCTCCTCGCTGCCGAGCACGAGCAGGCGGCGGGTGCCCGGGGGGACCGCCTCGGCGAGGCGGGCGGCCATGGCGGGCAGCGCGGCCTCCAGGTCGGTACGCCGCTCGGCGGGGAAGCCGTGCCGGCCGCCGTCGGGCAGGCCGTCCGGCCACTGCAGCTCGGCGCGGGTGATCCGGCCGGACGGCTCCGGGACGGCCGGCGTGCCGGTGTCGTGGCGGGCGACCAGCTCGCGGCCCCGGTCGAGGACGCCTTCCGGCAGCCGTACGGTGCCGCTGGTCGCGGCGACCAGGTCGACGCGGGCACCGATCTCGCGGGCGAAGCCGGCCAGCCGGTCCGCGTCGGCCGGTGCGCGCATGTCGGCCAGGGCGACGACGACGTACCGCTCGCGCGGGTGGCCGCGGTGCAGGGCGCGGAGGGTGTTGAGGACGGTGTTGCCGGTGGAGAACTCGTCGTCGACGAGGACGAGCGGGCCGTCCCCGGCGAGCAGGGCGGGGTCCTCGGGCAGCAGCAGGTGCGTGGTGGCGTGGGAGTGGGACTCCTCGAAACCGCCGGCCCGGTCGGCACCGGGCACCGGGCGGCGGGTCGAGTGCAGGTAGGGCACCGGGCCGAGCCCGTCGGCGACGCAGTGGCCGAGCCCGGTGGCCGTCTCGGCGTAACCGAGGACGACGGCCGAGCGGGCTGCGTCTGGGCCCAGCAGCCGGCGCACCCGGCGGCCGAGGGCGAACCCGGAGCCGTAGACCACCGCCGGTGACTGCGGGACGTGCTTGCCGAGCACCCGGGACACCAGCAGGTGCGCCCGCTTGGGGTTGCGGCGCAGTGCGAGCCCCAGCAGGTCCTTGACCCCCTCGTCCCCGTCGAGTTCGACCCCGAGCCGCTCGGCGACCCAGGTTCCGGTCCAGACCCCGTCGTTCACTGTGTTCGTCATCCGTCCTTCACTGTGTTCCTCAGCCGTCCCCGTCGCCGTCCCTGTCCCTGTCCCTGTCACCGTGCCCGTCCTCGTGCCCGTCGCCGCCGCGCTCAGCCGGGTATTCCGGCGGTGAGCAGTTCCACGAAGCCGACGTCCTCGTGGGCGACGCCGAAGACCTCCGCCCGCAGCAGGGTCCGCTCGGCCCAGGCGCGGTGCGGCTTCACCTCGTTCATCTTGTTCGTGTACGCGGACCTGAGCACTCCCCCGCCGCTGCGTTCGGGCCGCAGGATGTCCTGGGCGTCGCTGTACTCCTCGTGGCTGACGACGGACAGCGCGTGCACCGGCAGCACGTGCGAGGGGTGGATGCAGGTCTTGCCGAGCAGCCCGTTGGCGCGGTCCAGGGAGATCTCCCGCAGCAGTCCGTCCATGGCGTGCTCGATGAGTCTCTCGCGCAGTTCCACGGCCTGCCCCTCCAGGAAGGGGCTGGTGCGCAGCAGCGGTTTGAACATGCGCTCCGAGGTCCGGAAGTACTCCCAGACGGGTCCGGTCACGGTGAAGCCGGTGCCGTCGGCGCGGCCGAGCACGTTCACCACGTCGGCGATGACGGAGGCGACGATCTGGACGTCGTACGCCGTCATGTCGGGGGCCCTGCGCAGGCCGTAGGCGGAGCAGAAGTCGGTGACGCCGAGGCGCAGGGCGAGCACCCGGTCGCGGTACTTGTCGACGGCGCGGGAGATTCCGGCCAGGGTGTCCCCGCGCGACTCCAGGTAGAGCAGTTCGGGCGACTCCAGGACGGGCATCGCGAACAGCCGCAGGCCGTCGGCGGCTTCGGCGGCGGCCAGCGCCTCCAGGAAGGGCATGCCTCGCTCCTCGCTGAACTTCGGCAGCACGAAGCCGGACAGCAGGGCGGCGGCGGGGCCGAGTCGGCGCACCAGGTCGGGGATCTGCTCGGGGGCGCGGACCCGGACGAAGAGCAGCGGCAGTTCGGTGGCGGTGCGTCGGGCGAGGTCGCCGAGGTGCCGGACGAGGTTCTGCTCGCCGTGCGGGACGTCCTCGTCGCCGATGGCGTCCTCCAGGCACAGCACCATGGAGACCACCCCCCGGTCGGCCTGGCTGACGATGTCGTCGGCGAGGCGGGGCCGGGTGGCGGGGCTGTACAGGGTGGCGCCCAGGGCTGCGGACAGCAGCCGTGCCGGGGAGTCGGCGGTGAACTCGCCGGGCTCCCGGTGGAAGAGGCGGCGCCGGACCTCAGGGGCGATCTGCCCGAAATGACGCATGGAACTCCCCCGCGGTGTGGCCGGACCGATCGGTTGGGACCTGTGGGATGACGAAAGGTGGCCGGTAATAGTACGTACGAACCGATGTCGGAGGTTCCCTCCGGGCGTGAACTTCCGGTGAAGCGGATGCCCGTCGGGGCGGCGCGGTGTCCGCTGCGGCCCCCGCATTGTCGTGGTCAGGACCGAGCAGGCAGGATGACGCCATGACGCACGCGATGCTGAAGGGGTCGAACATCCCGCTGGAAGCGGCCACGGTGCGTGCCGTGCTGCGCTGGACGCCGGGGCCCGAGGTGCCTGACGTCGACGCGTCCGCGCTGCTGCTGGGCCTCGACGGCCGGGTGCGCTCCGACGAGGACTTCGTCTTCTACAACCAGCCGCGGCACCCCTCGGGGACGGTGTGGCGGCTGGGCAAGAAGCGGAACGCCGAGGGGCTGACCGACACGATCCAGACAGACCTGTCCGGTGTGGAGTCCGGCGTCGGCCGGGTCCTGCTCGTCGCCTCGGCGGACGGCGTCACCTTCGACCGCGTGCCCGACCTGCGCATCGAACTGCACGACGCGGCCGGCACCGATCCGGAGCCGGTGGCGCGGTTCGCCATCACGCCGCAGACCGGCGCGGAGACGGCGCTGATCTGCGGGGAGTTGTACCGGCGCGGGGAGGGGTGGAAGTTCCGGGCGCTCGGCGAGGGCTACTCGGACGGCCTGCGGGGGCTCGCGACCGACTTCGGCATCTCGGTGGACGAGTCGGAGGGCGGGGCGGAGGGCGGACCGCAGGCCGAGCCCTCGGCAGGAGTCACCGCTCGGCCGCCGGAGACCACGGCCGGTTCCGCGGCGGCGGGCGAGCCCGAGGTGTCCAGGCCGCTGCCGCCGGAGCAGCCGACCGGTGTGCCGCCGCAGCCGGCCTACGGCTACCCGCAGACCGCGGCGGCTCCCCCGGTGCACTCCGCGTTCGCGTCCACGGCCCCGGTGCAGCCGGCCTACGGCTATCCGCAGACGGCGGAGGGGCCGGACCACGGGTATCCGCAGCCGGCGGCCGCGGGCGAGCCGGCCGGGTACGGCTTCCCCCCGGCGGAGGCACCGGTGCCGGATCCGGAGTTCCGGCTGCCTCCCATGGGTCCGCAGTTCGTCCGGCACTGAGCGGTACTCCGCCGCGCCGGGCCCTACTGGGCGGGCTGGTTCTTGTAGCCCCTCCCCCACTGCAGGCCCCAGCCGTAGAGGCGGTCGAGTTCGGCCTGGAAGCCGTACACGAACTTCACCTCGCGGCGGACGAGCATCTCCCCCTTGACGTTCTCGATCATCACCACGGCGCAGGAGCGGGCCTGCGGGTGCCGTTCGTCGAGGCCGATCTCGATGCGCGGCCCGTTGCTCGGGTAGAGGGTGACGACGGCGTGGGTGCGGTCGAAGGCGGGCGTCTGGTCGTAGATGTAGACGAAGACCAGCAGCCGTTTGATGTCGTCGCGGTGGTCGAGGTTGACGTAGATCGTCTCGCCGGACGCCGAGCCGAACCGGTCGTCGCCGCTGAGCTTGACGTAGGGCGGTGCGTTGGTGTCGCCGAGGAGGTTGCCCAGCGGCTGGACGACTCCCCGGGTGCCGTCGGCCAGTTCGTACAGGCAGCCCAGGTCGAGGTCGACGTTGACCATGCTCTGGCTGTGGCCGACCACCTCCGGCGGTTTGAGGGCCCGCAGCGGATGGCGCAGCAGGCTCTCCCGGTACGGGCCGCCGAAGTCGGAGGTCCGCATCCGCCAGGTCAGGTTGATGCGCAGGTGGCCGCTGGCGGCGCCCTGCTTGGTCAGGGAGATCTGCTGGTGCCTTTTGGTCAGCTCGATGGCGTTGGTGGCCGTGCCGGAGTCGAAGTCGGTGGCACGGCCGCCCAGCAGCCCGTCGAAGAAGCCCATTCCCGCCCCCCAGGCGCAGTGGTGAAACGAACGGCGGGGCGGCCGGAGCACGACACGTCCTCCGGCCGCCCCGCACGGAAGCGTTCCCTCACGGGGGTGGCGGTCACACCCCGGACGAGACCTCGGCTGCTCTGTTGTCAGAGCTGCCCGCTTTTCCCTCTTCGGCCTCCAGGGCGCGGTTGCGGCGGACGGAGGACCAGAAGGACCAGGCGATCAGGACCACGCCGACGAGGCCGGTGATGACCTCGTTGATCTGGTACTGGATGGTGACCATGAGGATCACGGCGAGCGCGCCGATCGCGTAGTGGGCGCCGTGCTCCAGGTAGACGTAGTCGTCGAGGGTGCCCTGGCGGACCAGGTACACGGTGAGCGAGCGGACGTACATCGCGCCGATGCCCAGGCCGAGGGCCATCAGGATGATGTCGTTGGTGATGGCGAAGGCGCCGATGACCCCGTCGAAGGAGAAGGACGCGTCCAGGACCTCCAGGTAGAGGAACATGAAGAACGCGGCCTGGCCCGCCAGGGCGACCGGGGAGCGTTTTCTGCCGGTGCGGGCGGCCTGTTCCTCGGCCTCGTGCTCGCGTTCCTCCTCGTCCTCCAGCCGGTCCTCGAAGTAGCCGGAGAGGCCGCCGACGACCATGTAGGTGATCAGTCCGGCGATGCCGGCGATCAGGACGGTCTGCGCCTTGTCGGTGTGGGCGCCGCCGTGCTGGTGGGCGTGGGTGGCGAAGGTGAAGGAGGTGATCAGCAGGACGATCAGCGAGATGCAGACCGACAGCATGTCGACCTTGCCGAGCTTGGCCAGGGGCCGCTCCAGCCACTGCAGCCACTGGATGTCCCGGTCCTCGAAGATGAAGTCGAGGAAGATCATCAGCAGGAACATGCCACCGAACGCCGCGATGGCCGGATGGGCGTCGGTGACCAGTTCCTGGTAGCGGTCCTTGTTGTTGAGTGCGAGGTCGACGGCCTGGATCGGCCCCATCTTGGCGCTGATCGCGACGATCACGACGGGGAAGACCAGCCGCATGCCGAAGACCGCGATGAGCACGCCGACCGTGAGGAAGATCTTCTGCCAGAAGGCGTTCATCTTCTTCAGGATTCCGGCGTTGACCACCGCGTTGTCGAAGGAGAGGGAGATCTCCAGGACGGAGAGGATCGCCACGATGCCGAAGGCCTCCCACCCCCCGTAGAAGACCGCCGCGACCAGGCCGAGCGCGGTGACCGCGAACGACCAGCCGAAGGTTTTCAGAAGCACTGGCTACCCAATCCGTACGCGGACGGGATTCCCCGCGCCGCACTCGGCTTTACGAAACATTGACCCCGAAGTCTAGAGCGATGCCCCGAAGCCCGGACGCGTACCCCTGGCCGACCGCTCGGAACTTCCATTCGCCCTGGTAGCGGTAGACCTCACCGAAGATCATCGCGGTTTCCGTGGAGGCGTCCTCACTGAGGTCGTAGCGGGCGAGCTCCTGGCCGTCGGCCTGGTTGACGACCCGGATGAACGCGTTGCTGACCTGACCGAAGGCCTGGCCGCGCTCCTCGGCGAGGTGGATGGAGACCGGGAAGACGATCTTGTCGCACCGCTCCGGCACCTTGGCCAGGTCGATGAGGATCGACTCGTCGTCGCCCTCGCCCTCGCCTGTGAGGTTGTCGCCGGTGTGCTCCACCGAGCCGTCCGGGCTCTTGAGCTGGTTGTAGAAGACGAACCACTCGTCGCCCAGTACCCGCCCGCCGGCGCACAGCAGCGCGCTGGCATCGAGGTCGAACGGGGCTCCGGTGGTGGAGCGCGCGTCCCAGCCGAGCCCGACCATCACCTGCGTGAGGTTCGGCGCGGCCTTGGACAGGGAGACGTTTCCTCCCTTGGCGAGCGTGACGCCCATGATGCTGGTCCTCCCCTAGTGCCTCTCCGGCCGATGATGCCGGAAGAACGGGGGTCCTGGCACGCCCGGCCGCCGCGTCGCCTCCGGTCGCCGATGCCCCGCATCGGCGACTTCGCCGCCGTGCGGCCGCGCACCAGCCCCGTTCGGTGTGTGTTTCCGGAGCAGCCCGGCCCCCGCCCGCCGCGCGGGCCGGCGGAGGCCGGGTGCCTCTCCGGTCGTCCTGCGCGTCCGGCGCCGCCCGGAAACGGGACGGCGCCGGACGGTGCGGACCTCGGAAGGCTGCCCGGTTCAGACGTTGACGCCGAAGTCCTGGGCGATGCCGCGCAGGCCGGAGGCGTACCCCTGGCCGATGGCGCGGAACTTCCACTCCGCGCCGTTGCGGTAGAGCTCGCCGAAGACCATGGCGGTCTCGGTGGAGGCGTCCTCGCTGAGGTCGTAGCGGGCGATCTCCTGCTGGTTGGCCTGGTTGACGACGCGGATGAAGGCGTTGCGCACCTGACCGAAGGACTGCTGGCGGCTCTCGGCCTCGTAGATCGAGACCGGGAAGACGATCTTGTCCACGTCGGCCGGGACGCCGGCCAGGTTGACCTTGATCATCTCGTCGTCGCCCTCGCCCTCACCGGTGAGGTTGTCACCGGTGTGCTCGACGGAGCCGTCGGGGCTCTTGAGGTTGTTGAAGAAGATGAAGTGCTGGTCGCTGACGACCTTGCCGGCGTTGCTCAGCAGCAGTGCGCTGGCGTCCAGGTCGAAGTCGGTGCCGGTCGTGGTGCGCACGTCCCAGCCGAGCCCGACGTTGACCGCGGTCAGGCCGGGGGCCTCCTTCGTCAGCGATACGTTGCCGCCCTTGCTGAGGCTGACTCCCACGAGTCCTCCAGTGGTCTCCAGGGGCGGGACGCCCCGTCGTGCTGTGACATCGGATCAACGATTCGATCCTAGTGACGGGTTCCCGCACCCTGCAGGCCCTGGTACCGAAGAATCACAGGTGTCGGCCGCTTTCGCACGGCCGGCGGTGCTCCCGGCCGGTCAGAGCGCGTCCAGCGCCTTGACGTACTCGCCGAGGTCGCGGGCGTCCGGCAGGGCGTTCACGACGGTCCAGCGGACCACGCCCTCCTTGTCGATGACGAAGGTGCCGCGCACCGCGCAGCCCTTGTCCTCGGCGAAGACTCCGTAGGCGCGGCTGGCCTCGCCGTGCGGCCAGAAGTCGCTGAGCAGGGGGTATTCCAGCCCCTCCTGCTCGGCGAAGACCCGCAGGGTGTGGATGGAGTCGTTGGAGACGGCGAGCACCTGGGTGTCGCGGTCGGAGAACTTCGGCAGGTTGTCGCGCACCTCGCACAGCTCACCGGTGCACACGCCGGTGAAGGCGAAGGGGTAGAAGAGCAGGACGACGTTCTTTTCGCCGCGGAAGTCGGACAGCTTCACGGTCCGGCCGTGGTTGTCCTTGAGCTCGAAGTCGGGTGCCTTGTCGCCGACCTGGATCGCCATCGTGGTGCATCCCTTCGGGGGCTGTCGGGGTGGCGTTCGGGAGGAACGCCGCCCCCACCCTACGAGGCGATCAGGGCAGCACCCCGGACGGGCCGACGGCGGCGGCCCGTCCGGGGTGCTTTTCAGCCTGTCGTGCGACGACTAGCGCTTGGACTTCCCGGCCTTCGGCGTCGCCAGCCGGCTGCCGCTCCAGTCCTTGCCCACGCTGACGCTCTTGGACGCCGTCAGGCCGGCGGTGGTCGCGGCTTCCGAGATGTCGCTCGGCTCCACGTAGCCCGTACGGCCGGTCTTCGGCGTGAGGAGCAGGACGGCGCCGCCCTCCTCCATGTACGTGGTGGCATCCACCAGCGCATCCGTCAGGTCGCCGTCGTCGTCACGGAACCACAGCACAACGGCGTCGGCCACGTCGTCGTAGTCCTCGTCCATCAGTTCGCCCTCGACGGCGTCCTGGACGGCCTTGCGGAGCTCCTGGTCGACGTCGTCGTCGTAGCCGATCTCCTGGACCACCTGCCCGGGCTGGAAACCCAGCCTGGCGGCAGGGTTGGTCCGCTCCTCCGCGTGGTCCGCGGTCGCGCTCACGGGTTGCCTCCTGATCATGTTTTGGGAATAACTCAGCCACGCGCGTGCGCGTCGCATGGGGCGTAGTCCACACGGGCGGGACCGATCGCGCAAGTACCCGGCGGTCGAGACCGCCGAAACGGTGACGATCCCGGCCGTGTCGCCGCAACTCCCTGCACCGTACCGAAGCCCGTGGTGACGTGCACCACACCTATCTGCCCCGTTTGCGAGATTGGGAACCTTCCGTCGTTACCTGGTGGTAGAGATGACGTTTGCCGTCCCGCGGTAGACGATGGGGGGCAGTGCAGTCCCACCGCTTCACCGACCGAAGTACCCCGCCCTTCGACAGGTAAGGAACAGCGTGGCTTCCGGATCCGATCGCACCCCGATCATCATTGGCGGCCTGCCGAGTCAGGTTCCTGACTTCGACCCCGAGGAAACCCAGGAGTGGCTCGATTCACTCGACGCCGCCATCGACGAGCGCGGCCGGGAGCGGGCCCGCTACCTGATGCTGCGGCTGATCGAGCGGGCCCGAGAGAAGCGCGTGGCCGTGCCGGAGATGCGCAGCACGGACTACGTCAACACGATCGCCACCAAGGACGAGCCGTTCTTCCCCGGCAACGAGGACGTCGAGCGCCGGATCCTGAACGCGACCCGCTGGAACGCGGCGGTGATGGTCTCCCGGGCCCAGCGGCCCGGCATCGGTGTGGGCGGGCACATCGCCACCTTCGCCTCCTCCGCCTCGCTGTACGACGTGGGCTTCAACCACTTCTTCCGCGGCAAGGACGACGGCCGCGGCGGCGACCAGGTCTTCTTCCAGGGCCACGCCTCCCCGGGCATCTACGCGCGGGCGTACCTGCTGGACCGGTTGACCGAGCAGCACCTGGACGGTTTCCGGCAGGAGAAGTCGAAGGCCCCGTACGGGCTGTCCAGCTACCCGCACCCGCGCTCGATGCCGGACTTCTGGGAGTTCCCGACCGTCTCGATGGGCCTCGGCCCGATCGGCGCGATCTACCAGGCCCGGATGAACCGCTACATGCAGGCGCGCGGGATCGCCGACACCTCCGGCTCGCACGTGTGGGCCTTCCTCGGCGACGGCGAGATGGACGAGCCGGAGTCGCTCGGCCAGCTCACCATCGCCGCGCGCGAGGGCCTGGACAACCTGACGTTCGTGGTGAACTGCAACCTCCAGCGGCTGGACGGGCCGGTCCGCGGCAACGGCAAGATCATCCAGGAGTTGGAGTCGGTCTTCCGCGGCGCCGGCTGGAACGTGATCAAGCTGATCTGGGACCGCAGCTGGGACCCGCTGCTGGCCCGGGACCGCGACGGCGTGCTGGTCAACCGGATGAACACCACCCCGGACGGCCAGTACCAGACGTACGCCACCGAGTCCGGCGCCTACATCCGCGAGCACTTCTTCGGCGACGACCAGCGGCTGCGCGCCATGGTCGAGAACATGACCGACCACCAGGTCCTGATGCTGGGCCGCGGCGGCCACGACCACCGCAAGATCTACGCGGCGTTCAAGGCGGCCGTGGAGCACACCGGCCAGCCGACGGTCATCCTGGCCAAGACGGTCAAGGGCTGGACGCTGGGCCCGAACTTCGAGGGCCGCAACGCCACGCACCAGATGAAGAAGCTGACGGTGGACGACCTGAAGCACTTCCGGGACCGCCTGCACCTGCCGATCTCGGACCGGGAGCTGGAGTCCGGCCCGCCGCCGTACTACCACCCGGGCCGCGACTCGGAGGAGATCCAGTACATGCACGACCGGCGCCGGCAGTGCGGCGGGTACGTGCCCACCCGGGTGGTGCGGTCCAAGCCGCTCGCGCTGCCGGACGAGAAGGCTTACGAGACGGTGCGCAAGGGCTCCGGCCACCAGTCCATCGCGACGACCATGGCCTTCGTCCGCCTGCTCAAGGACCTGATGCGGGACAAGGAGATCGGCAGGCGGTTCGTGCTGATCGCGCCCGACGAGTACCGCACCTTCGGGATGGACTCCTTCTTCCCGAGCGCCAAGATCTACAACCCGCAGGGCCAGCAGTACGAGGCGGTGGACCGGGAGCTGCTGCTCGCCTACAAGGAGTCGCCGACCGGCCAGATGCTGCACGACGGCATCTCCGAGGCCGGCTGCACGGCCTCGCTGATCGCGGCCGGCTCGGCGTACGCCACGCACGGCGAGCCGCTGATCCCGGTGTACGTCTTCTACTCGATGTTCGGCTTCCAGCGCACCGGCGACCAGTTCTGGCAGATGGCCGACCAGCTCGCCCGCGGTTTCGTGCTGGGCGCCACCGCGGGCCGCACCACACTGACCGGCGAGGGCCTGCAGCACGCGGACGGGCACTCGCAGCTGCTGGCCTCGACGAACCCGGCGTGCGTGGCCTACGACCCGGCGTTCTCCTTCGAGATCGCGCACATCGTCCGGGACGGTCTGCGCCGGATGTACGGCGGCGACGAGGAGCACCCGCACGGCGAGGACGTCTTCTACTACCTCACCGTCTACAACGAGCCCATCCAGCACCCGGCCGAGCCGGCCGACGTCGACGTCGAGGGCATCCTCAAGGGCGTCCACCGGTTCAGCGAGGGCACCGCGGGATCCGTCCCGGCGCAGATCCTCGCCTCCGGCGTCGCCCTGCCGTGGGCCCTGGAGGCGCAGCGCATCCTGGCCGAGGACTGGAACGTGCGGGCGGACGTGTGGTCGGCGACCTCCTGGAGCGAGCTGCGGCGCGAGGCGGTCGAGGTGGAGCGGCACAACCTGCTGCACCCCGAGGAGGAGCAGCGCGTGCCCTACGTGACGGAGAAGCTGACCGGGGCGCAGGGGCCGTTCGTGGCGGTGTCCGACTGGATGCGCTCGGTCCCGGACCAGATCGCCCGCTGGGTGCCGGGGACCTTCCAGTCCCTCGGCGCGGACGGCTTCGGTTTCGCGGACACCCGCGGCGCGGCGCGGCGCTTCTTCCACATCGACGCGCAGTCGATCGTGGTGGCCGTGCTGACCGAGCTGGCGCGGGAGGGCAGGGTCGACCGCTCGGCGCTCAAGCAGGCGGTCGACCGGTACCAGCTGCTCGACGTGACGGCCGCGGATCCGGGCGCGGCGGGCGGCGACGCCTGACCCCGGCCGGCGGCACCGGCGGCGGCCCGCGGAACCCCGGCCGGGTTCCGCGGGCCGCGGCGTTTCCTACCATGCGCCCATGAAGGAAAAGTCCGCGCTCCTCCGCTGGGAACGACACACCCAGCGTCCGCTGCTCGCGCTGGCGCTGGTGTTCGCCGCCGCCTTCGCCATACCGATCATGGCGCCGCACGCGCCGCGGGCGGTGACGCTGACCTGCACGGTGGCGGAGTGGGTGGTGTGGGCCGCGTTCGCCGTCGACTACGCCGTACGCCTGTGGCTGGCCGGGAACCACTGGCAGTTCGTGCGCACCCACTGGCTGGATCTGCTCGCCGTGCTGCTGCCGATGATCCAGCCGCTGCGGCTGCTGCGCCTGGTCTCCACGCTGATGCTGGTGGGGCGGCGCGCCCGGATGGCGTCCCAGGTGCAGCTCACCACGTATGTGATCGGTTCGGTGGCCGGTCTCCTGATGTTCGGCTCGCTCGCCGTGCTCTCCGTGGAGCGGGACGCGCCGGGCAGCAACATCAAGACGCTCGGCGACGCGGTCTGGTGGTCCTTCACCACGATGACCACCGTCGGGTACGGCGACCTGGCCCCGACGACCGGGCTGGGACGGGCGCTGGCCGTGGGGCTGATGCTGTCCGGGATCGCGCTGCTCGGTGTCGTCACGGCGAACATCGCGGCCTGGTTCATCTCCCGGTTCGAGAAGGAGGACGCGGACGAGCAGCGGCAGGCGGTGGCGATCGAGGCGCTGACGGAGGAGGTGCGGGCGCTGCGGGCGGAGGTCGCCTCCCTGTCCCGGGCCCGGGCGATCGTGCCGGAACCGGTGGGCGAGGAGGCGGCTCCCTAGGGACCGGCCCGAGGCGGTTGGAGCCGGCCCCGGCGTGCGGACGGCCGGCGTGGAGCCGGCCCCGACACGCGGAGCG